>NZ_CP036427.1 GCF_007752535.1 Tautonia plasticadhaerens | reverse complement strand
GGTCCCCTCATCCGATCCGTCCGATGAGCAACAACGACCGACCTCCCCGACTCCCGGAGTTGTTGGTTGGATCCGAGAGGTTCTCCGGAGGTTAAGAGGTTATGCCACACGATCCCATTCGTTTCAAAGGACTTACGGAATTTTTCGTCCCCCGGGTGTCGGATGCGCGTCCCCCGGGTGTCGGATCGTCGTCCCCGGTTGGTCGGATGCGCGTCCCCCGGGTGTCGGATCGTCGTCCCCGGTTGGTCGGATGCGCGTCCCCCCAGGGTCGGATTCAATTCGTCCCCCCAGGGTCGGATATGCGTCCCCCCAGGGTCGGATCCCGGGGCGTCCGGTCCTCCCCTCCGGCCTCGTCACCTCGACACCGATTCGGCGGATCGTCCGGCGACGGCGGCCGGGGTCATCGACGGCGGCACCCGGCCTGCGGGTCGGGGCCGACGGCTCCCTCCGGCGGGGCCTCGGGATGGCGGTGCCGAGGACCGACGTCCCCTCCCGGCCGACGCCCGCCTCGGCCCGGCCGTGCTCGGCCCCTCCCCCGATCGAGGGAGTCCGGGACGGGAGGGACCGAGCGATGCCCGGCCCCTGCTCGACGCGATCGACGCCGAGCCGGGCTGGTCCGTCCCCGAGGCCCCGGCCCGGGCGTCGTCGCCCGGGCCGGGGGTCCTCACCCCTTGATCTCGAAGATCGCCTCGACCTCGACGGCCACCCCGGTCGGCAGCTGCGCGAATCCCAGGGCGCTTCGGGCGTGGTAGCCGTCGCCGTCCTTGCCGAAGATCTCGTGCAGGAGGTCGCTGCACCCGTTCACGACGAGGTGCTGTTCGGTGAAGTCCGGGGACGAACTCACGCATCCCAGGAGCTTGAGCACCCGGAGGCCGTCGAGGGTGCCCCGGAAATTCCAGACGGAGTTGAGGATCTTCTCGGCGCACTCCCGGGCGGCCGCCTTCCCCTGGTCGACCGTCAGGCCTTCGCCGAGTTTCCCCTTCAGGTCGCTGACGTGCCCGGAGGTAATCAGCAGGTTCCCGGTCCGGACGACCATCGCCAGGTAGCCCTGGTCCTGCTTGGTGAACGTGATCCCGAGTGCCTCGGCCTTCTGCTGCGGACTCATGCGTTGATCCTCCTCGTTCGGGATGGGAGTGCACGCGCCGATCGGTATGGTCGGCTCAATCCCCCTGGAGGCGGCCCCAGGAGAGCCCCGGGGTCTCGGCCCGGAAGGAGACGAGCCGGGCGTGCTCGACCTCGGTGACGTAGACGGTCTTCCCGTCGGGGCCGCCGAAGCAGAGGTTCGTCGGGAATTTCCCCAGGACGTCGACCTCACGGAGGACCTCGCCCTCGGGGGAGAGGACGACGACGGTCCCCTTTCCGTGCCGGGTGACGTAGAGGTTGCCGTCGACGTCGCAACGCATCCCGTCGAAGCCGAAGTCGGGGAAGGTCGCGAGCCTTCGCTTCTCGCCGAGGGAGCCATCGGGGTTGATCGGGAACTTCCAGATGTTTCGCTGGACCGATTCGTTGACGTAGAGCCAGTCCCCCCCGGGGCTGACCTCGATGCCGTTGGTCGTGCCCATGGCGGGGGCGACCAGCTCGACGACGCCCGAGGGGGAGACCTTCCAGACCTGGCCGGTCCCGTCGGCCCACTTCGGGTCGCTGGCGTAGAGGGTGTCGTCGGGGGCGATGGCCAGGTCGTTCGGCTGGTTCATCCGGGGCTCGTGGGCGAGGATCTCGACGGCCCTCGTGTCGGGGTCGACCCGGAGGACCTTGTGCGAGACGTAATCGGCCACGAGCAGCCGCCCGAGCGAGTCGAGGACGATGCCATTGCCGACGCCTTCGCCGGGCAGCCGGACGAAGACTTCCCCCGTGCCGTCGGGCGAGACCCGGCCGATCGTCCCCTGCTCGGCATAGTTGACGGCGAAGATGGAGCCGTCCGGGCCGCAGCAGGGGCCCTCGATGCCCGGGGTGAACGCGCCGGGGAGGGTCAGGGGGGACGCGACGTCGGGCTCGTCGCCGACCGGAGCCGGCGTCGACGCCATCGCCATCGCCATCGCCATCGAGACGAGCAGGGTGATCGGTCCGGCGTACATCGGGTCGTCCTTCGTCGTTGGAGGCAGGGGACCGGCCGGGTCGGGTTCGGCCGTCCTCCTTCGGGCCGGTCGCGGTCGGAGGATGGGATCCGGGGCCCGGACCCGCACCATCCTACGGAGAGTCGGCCCCCGGGCAAAGCGGAGAGGGCGGGTCTCGCACCCCGCCCCTTCGGGCCGCCTCGGCGTCGTGGGGGGCGGCTCGCTCGGGGAGGGCCGGGTGTCGTGCTCGAGTTCACCGGGGAGGTCGATGCCGATCGGCGAGCACTGCCCCTGTCACTGGCGATCGTCCGGGGCGTCGAGGACCGGGATCGGGAAGAGGGGAGACGGCTCCCGGGCCTCGGCCATGATCCGCTCGATCCGGCCGAGGATCTCGGGGTGCTCCCCGGAGACGTCGTGCAACTCGGTGGGGTCGGAGGCGAGGTTGTACAGCTCGGTGCCCGCGTCCCCCCGGCGGATCAGGTCGGTCCGGACTCCCTTCCAGTCGCCGAGGCGGACGGCCTGCTGGCCGCCATAGCCGGGGAATTCCCAGTAGAGGTACTCGTGCCGCTCCTGCTCCTCGGGACGGCCGAGCAACGTGGGGGCGAGGCTCAGGCCGTCGATGTCCTCGGGGACGAGGTCCGGAGCACCGGCCAGGTCCAGCAGCGTCGGCATCACGTCGGGGAAGTAGCCGACCGCGTCGCTGGCGGTGCCTCCCGGGATGCGGCCCGGCCACCGGGCGATGGTCGGGACGCGGAGGCCCCCCTCGTACACGTCCCCCTTGAGCCCCCGGAATGGCCCGGCGGAGTCGAAGTATCGGCTGTCGGCGCCGCCGACCCGGCCGTGCGTCGGGCCGTTGTCCGAGGAGAAGAAGACGATCGTGTCGCCCCCCAGGCCGAGCGCGTCGATCTCGCCGAGGAGCCGGCCGATCTCGTGGTCGAGGTAGCTGACCATCGCCGCGTACCCGGCGTGCGGCGTCGGGTGCGACGTGTAACCGAGTGGGTTCTCATTGATCCATCCCGGGTCATCGCCGAGGGTCCCGCGATACCGGGCGATCCACTGCTCCGGCGCCTGGATCGAGACGTGAGGGATCGTGAACGGCAGGTACAGGAAGAAGGGGCCGTCCCGGTGCTCCCTGACGAACCGGAGTGCCTCCTCGGAGAACTCCTCCTGGGCGTGGATGGCCCCGGTCTGCCCCCGGTCGTTGCCGGGCAGGGGCACTTGCCGGCCGTCCCTCCAGAGGTATCGGGGGTAGTGGTTGTGGGCGTGGGCCTGGCAGAGGTAGCCGAAGAAGCGGTCGAACCCCTGGCGGTTCGGGTCGCCGGTCGACCCCTCGAACCCGAGCCCCCACTTGCCGATCGCCCCGGTGGCGTACCCGAGTCGCTTGAACAGTTCGGCGAGCGTCACTTCATCATCCGGGATCGGGTTCTGCCCGGGGAAGAGGCCGCGTTCGTCGTCGCGTACCCGGCCTGGTGGGTTGCCGTTGTTGCGGATGTACGAATGGCCGGTATGCTTGCCGGTCATCAGGGTGCATCGTGACGGCGCGCAGACGGGGCTGCCGCTGTAGAAGGAGGTTAGCCGCATCCCCTCCGAGGCGAGCCGGTTTAGGACCGGCGTCCGGATGAGCTTCTGCCCGAAGCACCCGAGTTCGGCGTAGCCGAGGTCGTCGGCCACGATCAGCACCACGTTCGGCGGGCGGCCCTGGGAGGCGGGGGCGGCCGAGCCCCAGGCGATCGCCAGCGACAGGGCGAGCGATCCGGCCGCCGATGGTCGTCGTCTCATGGCGTCTCCTCGACTCGATCGGATGGGAGGGGGCCCGATCCCGGCCCCCCGGGGCGACCATCCTCCCGGACGGCCTCCCGGGGATCAAGCCGCCGGCGTCCCCTCAGGGCGCGGGCGATCCGGCCGGTCGGGGCGACCGAGACCGGTCGGGCAGGGCGGGGGGGCGTCCCGGCGTCTCGGAGCCGGTGAGGCAGCGGAGGAAGTCGCCCGGCGTGATGTTCGAGATCGCACATCGGTAGATGTCGAACTGGTCTCCGGTGAACTCCGGGGGCGACGAGACGCCGTAATAGGTCGAGTACGCCTCCCGGACCGACGCGTCCGAGCCCATCCGGGTCGCCAGCTCGGCGACCGAGGCCGCATCCGGCCCGGGGAGCCCGTAGGCGTCCCCGAACCGGTATTCCGGGGCCCAGCGGCCGGGGCCGGGACCGCCCTCGTCCAGGTCGGTGAGGTATGCGGTGCGGTAGTCCCGCAGCGTGCCGGAGACTCGATCGTATGAATAAACCTGATACCCCGGGTTGTTGCGGAAGATCGGGCTGATCGCGGGGGCGATCTTGCAGAGCAGGGCGGGCTCGTCGCCCGCGGGGAGGACCCTGAAGTCGTCCATGTGCGTGTGCCCGGCGAAGGCGACGCGGAGCGTCCCCCGGTGCTTCCGGACGAGCCCCAGGAACCGGCCCGTCAGCTCCGACTGCCAGAACGACACCGGCGGGCCTCCCCGGCGGACGGGATCGACCGAGTTGAAGGCGTTGATCCCCGGCGGGACGTGCATCAGCAGCCAGACGTCCTCCCCGGCCTCCTCGGCGCGGCCGAGTGCCCCGGCAAGCCAGTCGAGCTGATCCAGGGCGGGGGTCTGCGTCCGATCCCCGCACGCGTTGTCGTAATTCACCGAGAAGGGGACGCTGTTGAGCACCACCAGGCGATGCCCGGCCGCCTCGGGCAGCGGCATCTCGTAGTACCCGCCGGTCGGGAACGTCTCGGGGAAGCTCCCCCGCCCCCCCTCCGGCCCGAGGAGCGGCCCCCAGGCGTCGGCGAACATCGACAGGAAGGGGCCCTCGGGCTCGATCCGGTAGTCGCCGCAATACGAGTCGTCGTTGCCCAGGGTGGGCAGGACCGGCGTGGCCGGGTATCGGGAGCGGAACTCGGCGGCGAGGAAGCGGACCACCTTCCCGGTGAAGATACGATAGGAGGCCGGGTCGTCGAGGTGCGACCGGGGGGCGAGGGCGTCGTACCGGTGCTGCCAGCGGTGGGCGAGGAAGTCGCCGGGATAGAGGACGAAGTCGGGGTCGGGGCACCGACGTCGGGCGTCGTCGAGGGCGGCGGAGAGCAGGGCGAAGTTGCTGTCGGTGCCCCTCGGGTTGAACCCGGCGGGCCGGGATCCGGCCAGAATTTGCGCCCATCGCTCGATCGGCTCGGCCGCCAGGCGATGGAACAGGGTCCCGTCGAAGAACGGGTCGAAGTGGATGTCGGAGAGGAGCAGGAACCGTCCCGGGTCGTCCCGGGCGGGGCGGGTCATCGGGGAGGGGCCCGGCAGGGCGATCAGCAGCACCGCGAGGGACGCGAACGGGCGTCGGGCGATCATGGAGGGGCTCCGTCGAGGCTCGGGAGGCGTGGCGTCCCGGGCAGGATATCCCCAGGGCGTTGGAGGTCCCAGGGGGCACCATCGCCGACCCCCCCCGCCCCCGGCCGGGACGACCCGGCCGGGAGGCGGGGCCGGTCTCCTGGGCGACGGGCGGCGGAAGGGCGATCGAAATGCCGATGGTGGCGATGACCACCAGCAGCTCGATCAGAATGAATCCGGGGCGGCGGGTCGTCGAGCCGGGACTCCACGAAGGGGAGCGAGGCGGGGTAGGGGCGCCAGGACCATGGCAACGGCCGTGCCCGTGATCGGCGTCGGGCGTAGAATGGGGCTCGGGGACGCCTTGAGTCCCTCCCCTCCCGGCCCGTCACGATCCGGAGGGCGAGATCCTCTCGGCCTCGGGCGGATCATCCACCGGCCTACCCCGCCAGGTTCGAGGACGATTGCGTGTTGCGGTCGATCCGAAATCAGATCCTGATCCCCCTGATCCTGATCCAGGTTGCGGCCGTCGGCGCCATCGCGCTGACCACCGCCAGCCTCGCCGCCAGGAGGACCGGGCGCCAGATCATCGACCGGCTCGACGGCGTGGTCGGGTCCTCGGCCGGTCGAACTTCCCGATGACGGCGGGGGTCCTCTCGCGGATGCGGGGCCTCTCTGGAGCCGAGTTCGTCGCCTTCTCGCCCGACGGATCCCCTCGGCCACGAGCCTGCCTGGGGGCGTCGACGGCGTAAGTCCGGCGCTCCGGGCCGTCCCGGGGGCGGCGGCCCGACTCGATCGCCTCCTCGCCGACGGTGCTCCTCGGCGGGGTCCGCTACGTCGCGATGCCGCTGCCCCGGCCTTCCCGGCCGGGTTCGGAGGCGATCCTGGTGCTCTATCCCGAGACGAACTGGAGGCAGGCGAGGCGGGAGGCCGCGATGCCTCCCTGGTCCTCGGCGCGGCGGCCCTGGCGATGATGGTGGCGGTCTCGGGCTGGGTGGCCGGTCGGATCAGCCGGCGGATCCGGGGGATCGAGCGTCAGGTTGCCCCATCGCCTCGGGCGAGTTCGAGGCCCTCGACGCGGGCCCCGACCGCGACGAGGTCGCCGACCTCGTCCGGTCGGTCAACGCGATGTGCGCGCAGCTCGCCGACATGAGCCGGACGATCCGGCAGTCGGAGCGACCCGGCTCCTGTCCCAGCTCGCCGCGGGGCTGGCACACCAGCTGAGGAACTCGATCACCGGGGCGAGAATGAGCATTCAATTGCACGTCAGGAGGGCCCCTCCCCCCCGGGGACCGGACCCTGGAGATCGCGCTCCGGCAGCTCGCCATGACCGAGGAGCAGGTCAAGGGCTCCTCTCGCTCGGCCGGGCTGAGGGGCGGCCCGCCTCGTCGTGCGACCTCTCCCGGATCCTCCGGGAGGTCGCCCTGCTCGTCGGGCCGGCGGGCGAGCACGCGAGGGTGGCGATCGACGTCCGTGGCGGCCCCGGGCCGGTCGGGGTGACGGCCGAGGAGTCCGGGCTCCGCGCCGCCTCGTTGAACCTGGCGTTGAACGCGATCGAGGCCGCGGGGGCGGGCGGTTCCGTGAGGATGGAGCTGGTCGACGGCCCGGAGACGGCCGCGATCGAGGTGGCCGACACCGGCCGGGCCCCCCCCCGAGCTGGCCGACTCCCTGTTCGAGCCCTTCTCCACCGGCAAGCCCGAGGGGTGGGGCTCGGCCTCGCCCTTGCCCGGCACGTGGCCGAACGCAACGGCGGCTCGCTCCGCTGGGATCGCCTCGGGGGCGAGACCCGGTTCCGCCTGACGCTCCCCCGCTCCCCCGCTCCCGCTCCCGAGCCCCCCCCGGAGGCCGCATGAGCCGGATCCTGGTCGTCGACGACGAGGCGAGCATCTGCTTCGCCTTCCGCGAGTTCCTCGGCGACGACGGCACGAGGTCGCCGTCGCCTCCTCGGCCGAGGAGGGCCTCCGGCTGGCCGAGGCCGGTCCGGTCGACGCCGTCGTGCTCGACGTCCGCCTGCCGGGGACGGACGGGCTCTCCGCCCTGGGCGCGTTCCGGGCCCGGGTCGGCCCGGCGCCGATCGTGGTCATCACCGCCTTCGGCAGCCTCGACACCGCCGTCCGGGCGATGGAGGGGGGGGCCTTCGACTACCTGGTCAAGCCATTCGACCTCGACCAGGCCGCCGCCGTCCTCTCCCGGGCCCTGGAGGTCCGGCCTCCCGGGTCCCGGGGCCCGGCCCCGCCGCTCGACGCCGGCGACGACGCCCTCATCGGCAACTCGCCGGCGATGCAGGACCTCTTCAAGCAGATTGCCCTCGTCGCGCCGACCGACGTGCCGGTGCTGATCACCGGGGAGAGCGGCACCGGCAAGGAACTGGTCGCCCGGGCCATCCACCGGCACAGCCCCCGGCGTCCCGGGCCGTTCCTCCCCATCTGCCTCGCGGCGTTGAGCCCGAGCCTGGTCGAGCGGGAGCTGTTCGGCCACCTCAAGGGGTCGTTCACCGGCGCCGACCACGACCGAAAGGGCCTGCTCGAACTCGCCTCCGCGGCACGGTCCTGCTCGACGAGATCGGCGACGTCCCCCGGCGCTCCAGGTGAAGTTGCTGCGCACCCTGGAGCACCACGAGGTCACCCCCGTCGGCGATGCCCGCCCCCGGCCGACCTCCGGATCGTCGCGGCGACGAACCGGCCGCTCGGGGATCTGATGTCCTCCGGCCAGTTCCGGCACGACCTGTTCTTCCGACTGAGCGTCTTCCCGATCCACCTGCCACCGCTCCGAGACCGGGCCGAGGACGTCCCCGCCCTGGCCGAGCACTTCCTCCGGCGCTCCCGGGTCCCCGATGCCGCCGGGCTTCGCCTCGATCCTGATGCGCTGAGGCCCTCCGAGCCCGCCCCTGGCCCGGCAACGTCCGGGAGCTTCGCAACGCGGTCGAGCGCGCCGCCATCGTCGCCCGGGGTCAGGCGATCCGCTCCGACCACCTGCCCCGCCCCCGTCCGGCCCGGCCCCGTCGTCGACCGTCTCCCCGGACGACTTCGGCCCGCCGCTCGCCGCCTGGGCGAGCCGGGAGGCGGCCCGACTCCGGGACGGACCCAGCGACCCCGACCTCTACGATCGGTTCCTCGACCGGGCCGAGCCGCCCCTCCTCCTCGCCGCCCTGCGGCCTGCAACGGCAATCGCGCCCGGGCCGCCCGATTGCTCGGGATCCATCGGTCGACGCTCCGCCAGAAACTCTCCCGCCATGAGATTTCTTGAACATCCGATTGGGAGGCGGGACAGGCCCCGGAGGGTGCCAACTCCCATGCTCGTGCACCGGGATCACCGACCGGCGACGCCGGGCCGGGGGAGGACCGCCGGGGGCAAGTGTTCAGGGGCGATCCCCTCGCATGATGGGACCCCTTCGGATTGACGACGCCCCCCCATCGCGGCCAGGCCCGATGAGTGGGGCGGCGTCAGCGAGGCGGAATCATCGGTGGATCGGCCAACGGTCCCGGCTCGAGGGTCGCCCGGATGCGACGCTCGGGGCCGCCCTCGGGTTCGGGTTCGGGCTGCGGCTGCTCTCCCCTGGGGTCGTCGTCGCTCCCCTGGCCCGAGCCGTCGGGCACGGGGCCCTTGCCGAAGAGCAGGTACAACACCGGCAGGGCCAGCATCGTCAGCAGCGTGTCGCTGATGATGCCGAAGACGACCACCGTCGCCAGCGGCCGCTGGACCTCGGCCCCGATCCCGGTCGAGAGCATCATCGGCACGAACCCAATCGCCGCCACCGTGCTGGTCATCAGGACCGGCCGGAGCCGCGCCTCTCGGGCCTGCTCGATCGCCTGGCGCTTTGGCACGCCTTGGGCCATGCGGTCGCGGATGTAGCTGACCAGGACCAGTCCGTCGAGCATGGAGACGCCGGCCAGGGCGACGAATCCGATCCCCGCCGAGATGGTGAACGGCAAGTCCATGATCCAGAGCCCCAGCACGCCACCGGCCCTCGCGAACAGCACGCCGGTGAAGATCATCAGGGCGTCGCGCACCGAGCCGAACGACAGGTACAGCAGGCTGAGGATCAGCCCCAGCGCGAGCGGCACCACCAGGTACAGCCGCCGCTCGGCCCGGATCAAATTCTCGTACTGGCCACCGAACTCGACCGAGTAGCCGGGCGGCAGCTCGACCTCGCGGGCGATCCGCCCCCGGGCCTCATCGACGAAGGAACCGAGGTCGCGGCCGCGGATGTTCGCCTGGACGATGATCCGCCGCAGGCCCCACTCGCGGTTGATCGTCGAGGGGCCCTCGACCTCCTCCAGCCGGCGAGCTGGGTCAGCGGCAGCCGCTGGCCGGAGGCCGTGGGGATCAGGATGCGGTCCAGGGCCGCCGGGTCGTCTCGGTACTTCTCGGGGAGTCGGATCGCCAGCGGGAAGCGGCGGTCGGGCTCCAGCACCTCGCCGACCTGCAGGCCGCCGGTCGCCCGGACCCGCGTCGAGCACCTGCTCGGCCGACACGCCGTGGCGGGCCAGCGCCGCCCGGTCGACCTCCACCCGGAGCACCGGAAGCCCGGTGACCTGCTCGGTCGTCACGTCGGCGGCCCCGGGGACCTGCTCGATGACCCGCTGGATCTCCGCGGCCTTCGCCTTGAGCACGTCGAGGTCGGGGCCGAAGAGCTTGCCCAGGTCGGCGCGGATGCCGGCGATCATCTCGTTGATCCGCATTTCGATCGGCTGCGTGTAGATCGCCCGCATCCCGGCAGGACTTCGGTCTCCCGGGCCATCAGGTCGACTAGCTCCTCCTGAGTCTCGGCACGCGTCCATTGCTCGCGCGGCGTGAGGGTGATGAAGACGTCGGTCAGCTCCAGGCCCATCGGGTCGGTGGCGACCTCGGCGGTGCCGGTGCGGCTCCAGATGTCCTCGATCTCGTCGGGGAACTCTCCTGGAGGATGCGCTCGATGTGCGTGCCGTAGCGGAGCGACTCGTCCAGGTCGACGCCCGCCAGGCGGACCGTGTTGATGACGACCGAGCCCTCGTAGAGCCGGGGGACGAACTCCGAGCCGAGGGTCAGGCCGAGGATCGTCGTCGCCACGGTCACCGAGCCGACGAAGGCCAGCGTGAGGACCGGGTGGTTCAGTGCCCGACGCAGCACCGGCTGGAAGATCCAGTGCGCCAGCCGATCGACCCGGGTCTGCTTCTCGCGCGTCCGCCGGGAGAGGCCGAGCGAGGCGAGCACGGGCATCAGCGTCAGCGACAGCACCAGCGAGCCGAGCAGGGCGAAAATGACGGTCAGGGCCATCGGCCGGAACAGCTTCCCCTCGGTTCCCTGGAGGGTCAGGATCGGCAGGTACACGATCATGATGATCAGCTCGCCGAACATCGTCGGCCGCCGGACCTCGACGGCGGCATCGCGGACGACCTCCAGCTTGCTCCGGCTGGAGCGGTCGTGGCCGAGGCGGCGGACGCAGTTCTCGACCATGACCACCGAGCTGTCCACCACCAGGCCGAAGTCGATGGCGCCGAGCGACAGCAGGCTGCCGGCGATGCCGATCTCCTGCATCATCGTCACGGCGAAGAGCATCGACAGCGGGATGGCGCTGGCGACGATCAGGCCGGCGCGGACGTTGCCCAGGAAGGCGAAGAGCACGGCGATGACCAGGACCGCCCCGTGCGTGAGGTTGTCGCGGACGGTATGCAGGACCTGGTCGACCAGCTCGGTCCGCCCGGTAGAGCACCTCGACCTCGACCCCCGGCGGCAGGGCCTGCTCGATCTCGGCCATCGCCGCGTCGAGGGCGTGGGTCACCTCGCGCGAGTTCTCTCCCATGCGCATGAAGGCCAGGCCGAGCACCGCCTCGCCCTCGCCCCCGGCGGTGACGCCGCCCCGGCGGATGACGTGGCCGATGGCGATCTCCCCGAGGTCTCTCGCCCGGACCGGCACGCCGTCCTCGGCGGCGACGACGACGTCGGCGATCTCCTCGACCGTCGTCGTCCGGCCCACCCCCTGCACGAGGCTCGCCTGGCCGGAGCGGACGACGTAGCCGCCGCCGGCGTTCTGGTTGTTGGAGCGCAGGGCCGCGATGACGTCGTCGAGCGTCAGCCCGTACTTGGCCAGCAGATCCGGGTCGGCCCGGACCTCGAACTGCTTGACGAAGCCGCCCCAGGCGTTGACCTCGGCCACGCCCGGCACCCGTCGCAGGCGGGGGCGGATGACCCAGTCCTGCAGCGTCCGCAACTCGGTCAAACCGATCCGCGGGTCCTCGCTTCGCAGCAGGTAGTGGTAGATCTCGCCCAACCCCGTGGCGACCGGGCCCATCGCCGGCCGGGCGATCCCCTCGGGCAGCTCGACCTCGCCGAGCCGCTCGTTGACCTGCTGGCGGGCGAAGTAGATGTCGGTCTCGTCGGAGAAGATCGCCACGACCTGCGAGAAGCCGAACTTGGAGACCGAGCGGACCTCCTTCAGGCCCTCCAGCCCGCCGATGGCGTACTCGACCGGGAAGGTGATCAGCCGCTCCACCTCCTCCGGGGCCAGCTCCGGGGAGGTCGTGTTGATCTGCACCTGGACCGGCGTGGTGTCGGGGAAGGCGTCCAGCGGCAGCTCGAGGGACGAGCGGACGCCGACGACGACGAGCATTCCCGCCATCAGCAGGATGACGAACCGGTTCTTCAGGCTGGACTCGATGAGCGCACCGAGCATGGGGGCTCCTCCATCGCCGGGGCGATCACTCGCAGCAGCCGGCGCCGATGGCGCCCTTCATGATCTCGGTCTTGAGCAGGAAGGCGGCGTCGGTGACCACCTCCTGGCCCGGCTCCAGGCCCCAGGCGACCTCGACGAGTCCGGGGGCGTCGGTGGGCCGGGTCACGACCCGCTGCGGGCGGAAGCGCCCGGCCCCGAGCGGGAGGAAGACCAGGTCGGCCCGCTCGTGCCGTTGCAGGGCGTCCTTGGGGATGACCAGGGCGTCGTGCTCCGGCTCGACCCGGATCCGGGCCCGGCCGAAGACGTTCGCGCGGAGCCGACCGCCGGGATCCTCCAGCTCGGCACGGACCCGGGTGGTGCGGGTCGTCTCGTCGACCTCCGAGCCCACCCAGGTGACGGTCCCCGAATGGGAGGGGGCATCGGCCCTCAGGCGTGCCCCCGATGCCGAGAAGGTCACCCTCTGGCCGACCACCACCCGGTCGATGTCATGCTCATAGACGTCGATCCAGAGCCACATCGCCCGCTTGTCGGCCACGCCGAAGAGCTTGGTCGTCGGCTGGACGGCCTCGCCCAGCACGGCGTGGCGGAAGATGACCGAGCCGCCGATCGGCGAGACGACCTCCAGCGTGCTGGAGGTGTCCTTCTCCGCCTCGATCCGCCCCAGATCCTCGTCGCTGAAGCCGAGGTTGCGGAGCGTCTGCGCGGCGTCCAGGGCGGCGGCCTCGGCCTGGTTCTGGGCGGTCATCGCCTCCAGGACCTGCTTCGAGGCGACGGCGTTACGCTCGGCCAGGGTCCGGGTCCGCTCGTATTCCACCCGGGCCAGGTCGAGGGCCGCCCGGGCCGAGATGAGGCGAGACTTGGCGCCGCTGACCTCGGCCGAGTCGACCACGGCCAGGACGTCGCCGGGGCGGACCTCGTCGCCGAGGTCGACGCGGATCTCGTGGAGGAAGCCGGCGACGCGGGGATAGATCTCGGCGTGGCGGTTGCCGTCGTAGGCGGTCTCGGCGTTGGCCTCGGCGTGGTGGGCGTGGCGTTCCTCGCCCACCGGCACGGCCCTCAGGCCGATCCGCTCCGCCAGATCCTCGGAGTCGAGCCGTACGTCCGGCAGCGGCTGGCGGCAGACCCGTGGGCCGGCCCCGGTGGCGAGCGCCTCGGGGGCGAGCAGGCAGTCGGCGCAGAGGGCCTCGGGCGTGTTGTGGGTGACGCACCAGCCGTCATCGGGCAGGGCGGCCGAGGCGTCGGGGACGTCGCCGCACCGGACGCAGAAGTGCTCCGGCAGCCCGTGCTCGGGGCAGATGACGATGTCGTACTTCTCCTCCACCTCGGGATGGCAGAGGGTGCAGATGTCCTCGGGGATGCCGCCGTGCTCGGGGCAGAGCAGCAAGGTCTCCTCCAGCTCGGGATGGCAGAGGGTGCAGAACTTCTCCGGCACGCCGTGTTCCTTGCAATACAGCCCGTAGTCGAAGGCTTCGGCCGTCGCCGGGACCTCGGCCCCGATCCGCGCCCAGGCGGGGAGCCGCCCCGGGTCGATGCGGGCCCAGGGGGGAAGCCAGGAGGGCCGGGCGACGGCCACGCCGAGGCCGAGGGCGATCATCGCCGCCAGGACGGGTGCTGTAATGAACACAATCCGCTTCATGATTCGATCCCCGATTGAGGAATGTGTGCGCGGCCGGGCTTCCGCCCGAGACGCCGGGGGCCGGCGGCGGGCGGATCGACGTGGTGGATGCCTGGTGAGCAGGGTAGGGGAGGCCTCGGCCAAGACCGAGCCCCCGGACACGCCGACAGCCCTTCTCGACCCGACCGGCGCGAGGGACGAGGCGCTCAGCAGCGGAAGTTCTGAAGCACGGCGCGCATGCGGGATGCGCCGACATGGGGGGCCCGGCCGCTCAGGAAACCGAAATGGGAGAGTTGGGCCAAGAGGCGGGAGGGGGCGGGATGATCGGCGGGCAGCAGGCGATCGAGGGAGGGCGGCAAGCGGGGGTGATCGCCGTCGCCCTCGCCGGCCCGAGGCCCATTGGCCTGGACGACTCCCTCGCAAAGGCAATCTTCGGTGTCCTGGGTGCGACCCTCGCCGCCCCCAGGACAGCAATCCCGGTCGGGGCCTTTCGAGTCGGAGATCGGATTGGACCGGGTCGCGGGGAAGACCGAGTCCGCCGCCCCGCAGAGGAAGGGGCAAAGGACGAGGATCGGGATCAGGGTCAGGATCGTGATCGGCCGCACCGAATCGCCAGCTCCCGAAGAGGACGGGGATTCACCACCTACGAGCATACCCGATGCGACGCCCGCCGGCCATGGCGATCCCGTCCCAGCCGGGGTCGGCGGCGGCCTCGCTCCCCCCGACGAGGAGGTCGTCGATGCGGGTCGATTGCCCGAATCCGGACTCCGTTCTCCCGACTCAATCCGGGGCGGAGGAGACGCATCGCCAGGGCGACAGCATTCCTGAGTCCGGACTCCGCTCCCTCGTCCACGGCCGCCGGATGATCGGTCATCGATCCGCCGAGACCGGCGATCGGGCCCGGCAGAGGGATGACCCGGATCCGTCTCCTTCGGCGCAATAGGCGACCCCCGGATAACCGGGGTTCGTCCTGGGGCCGGGGGGCTCCTGCTCGCGAGGGGTCGGATCACTCAACCGGGGAACTCATCCTGGTCCCGTCACGACGCATCCCTCCCTGGTCTCGAGTCGCGGTCGGCCCCGAGGGCGGAACGATGGTCGGCCACCGACCCTCTCCATTGACCTCGACCCGGTGGCCTCCGATGATAGCTGCCGGAGGCGGCTTGAGCATGCGGCGATTCGCGATCACGATCCTCACGATCACGCTGGCCATACCCGGATTCGCTCCCCGGCTCACGGGGACGTCCTGGGATCAGAGCCATTCGCCCTGTTCCTCGGGCGACCACGACCCATGCCTCGTCTCCTCCGGGCCCGGACTCGCCGCGACGCCCGGCCCGAAGACTTGCCCTTCGCATCTGCTGCACGGGCCGGGCTCATTTCGCCTGCCCTTGCTGTCGCCGCCGACCTCGGACGGCCCGGCCTGGCTCGGGACGGAATGGCTCCCGGCCGCCTCCGTGCGCCGCCATCCCTGGCTGCAATGCTTCCTCTGCTGAACCGTCCCCGGCCGGGATGGCGCCCCGGGTCCCCTTGCACGATTGCGACTCGCCCCCGGGGTGGGGACCATCCCGACGCGATTGGGCGTCCGTGTCCATTCGGCCCGGTGACGTTCGCCGCCGCCTCGATCGCAGGCCGAGGCCCGACACGATGGGGGCGATCGGCCGGCCCGGAACCACCCGGCCCGGCCACGCCCGGGTCCGATCCCCGTCCGAAACCGCCTCTTGGATTTCACGAACGATGGCCATGACCGAACCCGGACGTACGCCCGAGAGCGATCCCACCGGCGACCGCGGGTCGAACGCCGGCCTGTACTTGGTGCTGGCGATGGTCGGCTCCGGGCTCGTCCTGATGGTGTTGAAGCTCCTGGGGTTGTGGGAATGAGTCGAGGCCGTCGACCTCCCCCTCATCCCACCCCCGCCGTATCGGAGGATCGCCGCCGTTGTTCCCCGTCGATATCCTGATCCTTGTCGCCGGCATCCTCCTCCTGCTGGGCATCGCCTCCAGCAAGCTCTCGTCCCGGGCCGGCATCCCCGTCCTGGTCCTCTTCCTGGGCTTGGGGATGCTCGCCGGCGAGGAGGGGATCGGCGGTATCGTGTTCGATAGCTATGCGCTGGCGCACGCGATCGGCACGCTGGCCCTGGCGGTGATCCTCTTCGACGGCGGCCTGAACACGCCGATGACGGCCTTCCGCATCGCCTGGAGGCCGGCGCTGGCCCTGGCCTCCGCCGGCGTGGTGATCACCGCGGCCGTCACCGGCGCCGTCGCCACCTGGCTTCTCGGCTTCAGCCCCGTCCAGGGCATGCTGCTGGGCAGCATCGTCGGCTCGACCGACGCGGCGGCCGTCTTCGCCGCGCTCCGCTCCGGAGGCATTCGCTTGCCCGACCGGCTCGGCGCCACGCTCGAGGTCGAGAGCGGCTCCAACGACCCGATGGCGATCTTCCTGACGCTCGGCCTCATCCAGGTGATCCTGGGGGAGATGGCGCTCGGCCCCGACTTGCTCGGCCTGCTCGCCCGCCAGGCTCTCTGGGGGACGATCGCCGGACTGGCGGTCGGCTTCGCCGGGGTCACGCTGATCAACCGCATGCGGCTGGAGGCCGAGGGGCTCTACCCCGTGCTGGCCAGCACGTGCGGGCTGCTGGCCTTCGGGATCGCGGCCGCCCTGGGCGGGAGCGGGTTCCTGTCGGTCTACCTGGCGGGCATCGTCATCGGCAACCGCCGGATCGTCTGCAAGCGGGGCATCTTCCTGTTCCACAACGCCGGGGCCTGGCTGGCCCAAATCGTCATGTTCGTGGTCCTCGGCCTGCTCAGCTTCCCGAGCCGACTGCTCGGGGTCGCGCCGCAGGGGATGCTGATGGCCGCGATCCTGGTCTTCGTCGCCCGCCCGCTGGCGGTCGCCCTGACCCTGTTGCCGTTCCGATTCGGGTGGCGAGAGTTGTGCTTCCTCTCCTGGGGCGGGCTGAAGGGCGCCGTGCCGATCACCCTCGCGACCTTCCCCTTCCTGTTCGGGCTGCCCGGGGCCGAGCCGATCTTCGACGTGGTCTTCTTCGTGGTGCTGGTGTCGGCCCTGGTGCAGGGCTGGACGCTGTCCCCGCTCGCTCGACGGCTGGGACTGCAGCGCCCGACCGAACCGGCGCCGCCGGTGGCCCTGGAGATCAGCTCCCTGCGGCACGTCGAGGGGGAGGTGGTCGATTACTTCGTCGAGCCCGGCTCGCGCGCCGCGGGCCGGCAGGTCCGAGAACTGGCCCTGCCCCAGGGGGCGGTGATCGCGATCATCGCCCGGGGAGAGCGGATCGTCCCCCCGCAGGGGAGCACTCGGTTGGAGGTCGGTGACCACGCGATCGTCGTGATGGCGCCCCAGGCGAGACCGCTGGTCGACCGGGTCCTCGGCAGGGAGACGGTGTCGGTCGCCCTCCCGCCCGAGGTCGAGTTCCCGCTCCGCGGGGGGGCGAGGGTGAGCGAGTTGGAGGCGTTCTATGGCGTCCAGATGGACTCGCCGCCGGAGCAAACGCTGGACGAGGCGATCCGCGATCGCCTCGGGGTCGAGCGGGCGGATCCCGGGCAACTCGTCGTCTTCGGGCCGATCGCGCTGCGGGTGCGGGAGGTGGACCGGGCCGGCCGGGTCGAGGCGGTGGGGATGATCATCCTTCCGGGGGAGGCCGACGAGGGCGTTCTGCCGGGCCGATAATCGGGCCGAACTGGCCCCGAGATCCGAGTCCCGAGGCCCGATCGGCCTACGGGCTGACCGTCCCGACCGAGGCGAGAGGGGGCGTCGGAGAGGCCCCGGGGCCCGTCGTCGGCCGGCCGGGGTTGCTCGACGGGCTCGGCGACCACCAAGCGAATGGCCTTCCCGGCCTCGCCTTCGAAGGCGGTAGGTGGCCTCCTGGACGGCCCCCCGGGACATCGCCGATCACTCGGACGCCGAGGCGAGGCCGCCGACGAGACTGGAGCGGGGCCCCGGAACGGCGCTCGCCGGTCGGTCCGCTCGTGAAGGCCGTCATCCGGGATTGTCTGGATCGACCACCCCTGGGAGGCCGGGGCTCGCGGACGAGCCCCCGGCCTCCCAGGCCCCAAGGCAAGTCTCCCAGGCGAGCAAGTTTCAGAGGGCTGCGGCCCGGGGGAGTGCGGGGTCGGGACGGGCCAGGAGAGGCCTGGCGATCCGGAGGGAGGACGGCGGCCGGGCCGGCAGCCGGACCGCGATCAAGTCGACCACGGAGCCGTCCCGCGCGTCGATGAGCGTCCAGCTCGGGCATCCGGGGCAGAGCCCGAGCAGCATCTCGGCGTGCCGGGGGTCGGGCCGGGTCAGGTCGAGCGCCTCGCCGCAGCAGGGGCAAGTGACCTTCCCCTGCTCATCCGAGACGCCTGGACGATCCCCGACGGACGCAGCGGTCGTGCGCATGGGGCTACCCCTGGAATCGGTCGAAAGGATTCGGCCGGTCTCCGGCCCTCGGGTCATCATCGACCCGCAGTCGCCAAAAATAACAACTTGTCCGGGGCGAGTCTAGGGGAGTTGGCCCACTGATCCGGGAAATTAGTCCTACAGTCGTACTTGGTATGATGGCCACGGCACCTGCACGGAGGGACTGCCGTGGCGACCAAGACGACGCACTCGCCCAGCCTCCCGACTCTCGAGTCGGTCCGCGGTTGGGCCGACGAACTGGATGCGGTGGCCGGGCGGATCGGCAGGCACTTCGCCCGCTCGGAGCCCCGGCGCCGCGCGGGGGAGTACCTCCGCGGCCTGCTGAGCGTCGTCGAGCGCAAGAACGGCTGGCAACTGGCCGAGCACGCCGGTGACGACCGCCCCTACGGCGTGCAGCACCTGCTCTCGCGGGCCGACTGGGACCCCGACGCCGTTCGCGACGACCTGCGATCCAACGTCGCCGAGCACCTCGGCCACCCGGACGGCGTGCTGATCGTCGACGAGACCGGCTTCCTCAAGAAGGGGACCAAGAGCGTCGGTGTGCGGCGGCAGTACTCGGGCACGGCCGGGCGGATCGAGAACTGCCAGGTCGGCGTCTTCCTGGCCCATGCCACGCCGAAGGGGCGGGCCTTCCTCGACGGCGAGCTGTACTTGCCCGAGGAGTGGGCCGAGGACGCCGATCGCCGACGGGCCGCCGGTGTGCCGGAGGAGATCCGCTTCGCCCCGAAGACGGCCCAGGCCCGGAGGATGGTCGAGCGGGCCCTGGACGCCGGCGTCCCCGCCGCCTGGGGGACGGCCGATGCCGTCTACGGCTCGGATTCCAAGTTCCGCTCGGCGATCGAGCGCCGGGGGCTTGGGTATGTCGTCGGCGTGCGGAGCGACCAGTCGGTCCGGGTCGGCTTCCGCCAGGTCCGCGTCGCGAGGCTGCGGGCCGAGGCGCCCGCCGCGGCGTGGCATCGGCTCAGCTGCGGTGATGGGTCCAAGGGGCCGCGGGCCTTCGACTGGGCGATCCACCCGATCAACAGCCCCGAGCCCGAGGAATATGCCCGCCGGCTGCTGGTGCGGCGCGGCGTCGACGACCCGGAGGAGGTGGCCTACTTCCTCTGCGGCGGGTCGCCCGGCACGACGCTCGAGCGGCTGGTCGCCGCGGCTGGGACTCGCTGGCCGGTGGAGATGTGCCAAGCAGACTCCACCTCAAGCGACGGGTGGTGCGCGGCCCCCGGCGCCGGTTACGATCGGCGTCACCGCACTGCTCGAACTGGCCGCGTGGTGCCGAAACCATCTGACCATTTCACCGGGAGAGATCGCATGCCCCCCGCCGCACGACGCACCGCTCCCCCCCGCGCCTGAGCACCCCGACCGATCCGAGGCCGCTCCCGAGCCCGGGGCCGTGGTCCCGGCTCCCGGCCGACACGAGGCAGCAGCCCCGCGACCTGCTCGGCAGGCTGCCCGCCCGGCTCCACGAGGCAAGGCGCCTCGGGGAGGCCGGCCATGACTGATCCCCCCCGATCGTCCAAGATCCGGTCCTGGCACCTCGATCGCTCGGCCTTCGTCTACGTTCGCCAGTCCGCCCCTCAGCAGGTCGCCGATCACCAGGAGTCGACCGCCCGCCCGTACGCCCTGGCCGACCGCGCCGTTGAGCTGGGCTGGCCGCGGGAGCGGATCACGATCGTCGACGACGACCTGGGCAGGAGCGGCCAGTCGGTTGAAGGCCGCCCCGGCTTCCAGCGGCTGCTGGCCGAGGTGGCCCTGGACCGCGTCGGCCTGATCCTCGGGCTGGAGGCGAGCCGCCTGGCCCGCTCGTGCCGGGATTGGCATCAGCTGCTGGAGCTGTGTGCCCGCTTCCGCACCCTACTGGCCGACGCTGACGGCCTGTACGACCCGACCGACCACGACGACCGCCTCCTCCCGGGCCTGCACGGGATGATGAGCGAGGCGGAACTCCATATCCTCAAGGAGCGGATGTACCAGGGCAAGCTCAACAAGGCCCGCCGTGGCGCGCTGAGGGGCATCCCGCCGATCGGCTACATCAGGCTCGCATCGGCGGAGTGGGCGATCGACCCCGACGAGCAGGTCCAGGCCACCGTGCGCCTGATCTTCGATCAGTTCGACCGCGAGTCCACGTCGCACGGCCTGCTCCGCTACCTGGTCCACCACACGGTCCGCATCCCGGTCCGGCCGGGCCACGGCCCCAATCGCGGCGAGCTGGGATGGCGGCGGCCGAATCGGGCGACCTTGCAGAACCTGCCCCACCACCCGGCGTATGCCGGGGCCGACCGCTTCGGACACCGGCCGGTCGACCCGCGGCGCAAGCAGCCGGGCCGGCCGAACACCGGCAGGCTGATCCGCCGGCCGGAGGACTGCCTGGTCCTGATCCGCGGCCGGCTGCCGGCGTACATCACCTGGGACCGCTTCCGGTCAAATCGGGACCGGCTCGCGGCCAACCGGGCGCGGTGCGACGGCCCGGGGGCGCCGCGGCAGGGCCCGTCGCTGCTGGCGGGGCTGCTGCGCTGCGGCCGGTGCGGGCGGCGGATGATCGTGCGGTACTCGGGGCCGAAGGGCCGCCAAGGCTACATCTGCACGCGCGGGACGGCCGACTACGCCGAGCCGCTCTGCCAGTGCCTCTCGGGGGCGGTGATCGGCGACCTGGTCCGCAAGCAGATCCTGGCGGCGGTGGAGCCGGCGGCGTTGGAGGCGAGCCTGGCGGCGGCGGCCGAGGTCGAGCGCGAGCGGGCCGAGTTGGCCCGGCATTGGCAACTGCGGCGGGTGCGGGTGCGGTACGAGGCCGAGCGGGCGGCGCGGCAGTACCAGGCGTGCGAGCCGGAGAACCGGCTCGTGGGCCGCGCACTGGAGCGCCGGTGGGAGGAGGCGTTGGAGGCCCAGCGGCAGGTCGATGACGAATCCGGGCTCTGGCAGCGGTCTGCCCCGGGCCGCCTCGCGCCCGACGACGAGGCGGCGATCCGCGCCCTGGCCGCCGACCTGCCCGCGGTGTGGGAGGCGGCCACGGCCTCGCCCGCCGAGCGGCAACGGATCGCCAGGCTCTTGATCGAACAGGTGTGCGTCACGGTGGACAAGGCCAGCGAGCGGGTCGACGTTGAGCTGAGGTGGGTCGGTGGCCTGGTCCAGTCGCACACGCCGGACCGTCCGGTGACGCGATATGACCTGCGAAGCGAGTATCCGCGGCTGGTCGAGCGTCTGCGGTCATTGTGCCGCGAGCGGCTCAGCTCGGCGGCGATCGCCGAGCGGCTCAATGCCGAGGGGTTCCATCCGCCGAAGCGGACGGACCGATTCACCGGGGGGATGGTGCTGCGGCTGACGTCGCGGCTGGGGCTGGAGCGGCGGCAGCGCCACGGCAGTGCCTCGGGGCTGGGCCGGGACGAATACCGGTCGATGGGCCTGGCGCGGCGGCTGGGGATGCCGCGGGACACGGTGCGGCGGTGGCTGCGAGCCGGCTGGCTGACGGTGCGCCGGGACGCCGAGGGGCACCACGTGATCTGGGCCGACGCCGCCGAACTGCGGCGGTTGCGCGAACTCCACCGGCTGCCGCGGACCTGGGCGAGCAAGGGCCGGCTCGCCGGATTACTGAGCCCAGCCTTGCCAAAGAGACAAGGACTCCAACCGGAGTGGGATCCCGGCGTGGCGGATGAACGAGGCCAGCAGGTCCGGTCGCTGCCGCAAGGCCGAGGACTCGTCCCACAGCCGGAGCCGGAGCTCTCGGGTGTCCTCGGGCGCATAGCTCGGCAATCGCGGGTACTCGGTGTCGCCCCACACCCCTTCGTCCGGATTCGCATCCGGGGCGTAGCCGGGGAAGTCCTCGGCCTCGATCCCCGGATGCTTGGCCTGGTACGCCTTCACCACCCTCGACCGCTTATGGATCCCGCCCCGGTCCCGGAGGATCGTCATCGGCCCCCGGAGCCGGCCCCGGGGCCGGGCCAGGAAGGAGACCGTGTCCTCCCCGTGGGCGTTGGCGTCGTCCGGCAGCAACCGGAAGACGAGGTTGGGCCGCCGGAGCACCGGGCTGACGGCCACGGCGCCGATCGCCGAGATCCGGCCCTTGCGATGCCACGCCCCCTGGATCGGGGCCTTTCCCCCGGGGGCGTAGGTGCGGCGGGCCACCGGCTCGAGCGGGGACCCCGACTCGTCGAGGAAGACGAGTCGGGCCTTCCGCTGCTCGGCCCGCTCGACGATCCGGGGCGGCACCTCGGCCCTTCAGCGGGCGATCCCCTCCTCGTTGCGCTGCTCGGCCCGCCTCTGCGGCTTCTGGCTGGTCCGGTTCAGCCGCCGTCGGATGAGCTTGCGGGCGTGCTCGACGTGGTAGGTGACGCCGAAGCGGCGGCGGATGACCTCGGCGACCCGCTGGGCACTCCGCGGGTCGTTGGGCCAGCCGTGGGCCCTGGCCCCCCGCGGCAGCAAGTCCTCGAGCTCCCGGAGCCGCTCGTCGGAGGGCCGGGGCGTCGGGCCGGGATGCGGCTTGGCGGCCAGGGCCTCGGGGGAGTCCTTGGCCATGCCGAGCCGGCGATACAACGAGGTACGGCAGACGCCGAGGATGCGAGCGATGACGGTGGGGGACTCGCCCTGCTGCATCAGTTCGACGGCTCGGCGACGGCGGCGTTCCAGTTCGTCTGGATAGTGCATCCTGGTTTCTGTAAATTCCCCGCCCGCCTGGGCGAGGGCTCGGCTTGAAGCGGCGGGTCACCGCCGGTCCCCCCGGAAAGTGCCGACCGACCCCAGGGAGGCCACCGACGATGACCCACCAGGATCAACCTGCCGCCATCGACGAGGCCATGGAACTGCTGGCCGAGCATGGCTCCGACGGCATGGCCCAGGCCATCGGCGTCCTGCGCGACGAGCTCATGAAGCGGGAGCGGACCCAGGCCCTCGGGGCCGCCCCCCACCGGCGATCCGAGGCACGCAAGGGCTCCGCCAACGGCTCCAAGCCCGAGACGCGGCACACCCCGATGGGGCCGATCGCCGTCCGGGTGCCGCAGGCCCGAGGCCTCGACTCCTATCCCTCGGCGTTGGAGAGGGGCGTCCGCGGCGAGCGGGCGTCGAAGCCGGCCGTCGCCGAGAGGGACGGGCCGGGCGTCTCGACCGGCATGGGGGCCGCCATCGCCGAGCAGCCCCGCGGGTCGGAGGTCACCGGCAGTCAGGTCAGCCGGGCCGCCGGGGCCCTCGACGAGGGGCCGGAGGGGTGGCGGGGCCGCCCGCCGGGGGAGGCGCCGTACCCGATCCCGGATGCCCGCGACGAGGAGGTCCGCCTCGGCGGCTCGATCGCCTCGTGTGCGGTGCTGACGGCCATCGGCATCGATCCCGAGGGCCGGCGGTCGATCCCCGGGGTCGGCGTCTCGATGGCGGAGGCGGAGGTCCACTGGCGGGGCTTCCCGGCCTCGCTGCAGGCCCGTGGGCCGCACGGGGTCGAGATGCCCACCGGCGACGCCCACGCCGGCCGGGAGCAGGCCCTGGCCGCCCGGCTGACCGGCGTGCCGTGGCAGCGGGGCCAGTCCCCCCCGGCGGAGGACGCCCCGGCCTACGTGCCGAGGCCGTCGCTGCCGCCGGAGGTCGCCGCCGGCCCGCGGGCGGTCTTCGACGCCCCGGATCGCGGCGAGGCCGAGCGGCGACTGGGCCTGGCGGCGAAGAGGTGCCGGGCCGTGGCCCCGAAGCCGGCCGAGTGGCCGGAGCGGGACGTGCCGGAGGGGCTGACCATCTTCACGCTGCCGCCGGGCCACCGGCGGCGGCTGCGGACGAGCGACATGCCGGAGCGGCTGAACGAGGAGGTGAGCCGGCGGACGCAGGTGGCGGGGTTGTCCCCGAACGAGGCGTCGGCGACGACGAGCCTCACGCCGTGCAGGCCCCGGCCCGCCAGCGAGGCGAGGAAGTCCCGCCAGTGGGCCTCCGCCTCGGACAGCGAGACGCTCACGCCGAGGATCGACCGCTTGCCCTGCGTGTCGATCCCGATGGCGACCAGCACGGCACACGAGACGACCTGGCCGCCGTGCCGGACGTGCTCGTAGCGGGCGTCGAGGACCAGGTACGGCGTCTCGCCGATCGGGCGATCCCGCCACCTCTGAAGCTCCTCGTCCAGGGCGGCGGCGGCCCGGCTGACCTCGCCGCTGGTGACCTCCAGGCCGCAGAGCTGCTCGGTGATGGCGGCCACCTTGCGGGTGGAGACGCCCGGCACGTCCCTCTCGGCCACCGCCAGCTTCAGGGCCCGCTCGCCGCGGACACCCTTATCCAGGGCCGTCGGGTAGAAGGCAACGCCCCGGGTCTGGGGGACCTCGACGGTCAGCGGCCCGAGCCGGGTGTGCCGCGTCTTGGGCTTGAAGCCGTTGGCATGGCCCGTCCGTTGCTCGGACCGTTGGTAGGGTGCGGCCCCGAGGGCGTGGGCCCGTTCGATCTTCATGACCTCGTTGAGCAGGCGGGTGACGGCCTGGGCCAGGCCGTCGGAGCCGTGCTCGGCCAGCAATTCCGCGATCTCATCCAGGGTGGTAGTCTGCATCTGGTGGGTCATCGTCGGTGGTCTCCTTGGTCTGGTTGGCACCTTCCAAGGGAACCGGCGGTGGCCCGCCGCTTCAAGCCGACCCGAATTTACAGAAACCAGGATGCACTACCTACTCGGCGGCCAGCTCCACCATCCGGGCCACCAGCCTCGGCTCGTCGTCGGGCACGAGGGGCGTCCGCCGCCGGTTGGAGCGCGGTTGCCCCAGGGCCCGGCACGCCCGGCGTTGCGAGGCGCGATCCGGGCCGAGCACGCTCCGGACATGCTCGACCGCCTCGCGCCGCTTCGCCGGGCCCAGTATCTCCCCGAGGCCGCCTCCCGGAGGATGGCCTTGTCCAGCTCGGCGTCGGCCAGCAGCCGCTTCAGGCGCGCGTTCTCGCCTCCGAGCTGCTTGAGGCGCCTGGCCCGGTCGAGCTCCCTCCCGCCGTACTCCTTGCGCCAGCGGGAGTCGGTCTGTTCGGTGATCGCCAGTCCTTGCGGGCCTGGGCGAGGGCCACCCCCCTGGCCGTCTCGACCTCGGCCTCGCGGGGCTTGGCGATGACCTGCTCGGGCGTGTGGCGCTGCCGCTTCGCCATGATGCGTCCCCTTCGCTGAATATCGCCTCGATCATCACATCGAAGCTGGACTCGTTTGAAGGGGGCAGGTCACCTCCTTGAATCAATCGCCCCGACTTGTTATAAACTTTTCCTAAGGTCAAGGGCGGCTAGCTCAGTTGGTTAGAGCGCCATCTTCACACGGTGGAAGTCACTGGTTCGAGTCCAGTGCCGCCCATTTCAAAGTGATATTGGGCAAGGAGATACGACGAGGCTGATTCTTACCAATCGGCTTCCTTTGCTCCTTACCAATTCCCTGACCAAATCGGTCGACCAAATGGTCGACTCTCAGAGCTATCGAGGGCCATCCCGACTCGGGGTGGCCCTTTTTTTGTTTCTCGCCCTCACATTGAGGAGCGATTCGCCCTAGACGAACGCGAGAATCTCAGCCATCGCCTCCGAAGGGGATCACGCCCGCGAGGAGGGCGGCGGAGCAGGGACGACGATCGTCCGGTCACCGCTCCCCTGGCAACAAGGCCACCGTCTCCACTCGGCAACGCCACGACCGTCAAACTCCAGGATCACGCCGGCGAGCTACGCCCGCCGAAAACCTTGCAACATGTCCTGCACGAGGTGATGCTGGAGGGGCGTGCCGAGACAGAACGAGGGTAAGTTGCCAGGGAGACGGTCGAGGCGGGACTTCCCTTCCGTCCTCCTCACGACAGATGGCGAGGGATGATCTCCTGCCCGGACGGATCGTCGCGAAGGGAGTTGGTATCCGGATGGACGACCTCCGGCAGGCGTTCGAGCAGACGTTAGGCATCCCCTTCTCCGTGCTGCCGATCCCCGACCGGCCTATCGTCCGCATCTTCGACGGGCCGGCGATGCTCTACGGGACTCGGGAGGCAAAGGAGCGACCCGTCCTCTACTCGGGACAGGTCGATTCCATCGCCGCCGGCTCGTATCCCGGCTACTTCCTGGTCGGAGCCTGGGGGCACGGCGTCAACAGTTTCGCCTTTTACTATGCCCGTGACGACGGCTGCAGCCGGCTCTACTTCCGGCTCGCCCACGGGGGGGCCTACATGGACAACGAGGCCCAGGCCGCCAAGATCGCCAAGTTCCTGCCCGACTTCTTCGCCTTCGAGGCGGAGCGAATCCGCGAGGAGGGGCGTATCCTGGCGATCGATGCCATGTATTGGGGGATGTATCGGGTCGCTCGGGCGGATGGCGTCTGGGAGTACTTCGGGTCGGTGTTCGGCGAGTCGAGTCGGGAGTTCGATGGCTTTCTGACGGAGGGGAGTTGCTTCGTTTGCGTGGACGGACTCCGGGGCGATGCCTCGTTGCACGACCTCGATGACCTCTTCAGGCCCTTCGGAGAAGTCCGGTATCGCTGGGCCGAATTCGAACCCGACGGGCACCGCATCGGCGGGGCGTGCTGCGTCGTGATGGGCAGCGTCGGCGAGGCCCGTGCAGCCATCGCGGCACTGCACGACCGGGAGTTTCATGGCCGCAGACTCAAGCTCCGCCAGCCTTCCGGGATTGATGCGTGGAGGTGATGCCCCTCCAACCGTGTCATCGATTGCGGATTCTGCCGTTTCTCCCGCCTGGGCGACTCCGGCCTGGCGTCTCGCCTGGAAGGGCGGCACGCCGGCTGCTTCTCGCAGACGATGCCCCACGACGCACACCATCGACCAATCCCAAACCGACCATATGGAGGGCGAGGGCGATGGGATACCTCAAGTACGTCTGCCTCATTTTCGCGGAAGACAAGTTGGCCGACTTCGAGGGGCTCCTCCGGACGATCCGGCCGAGGTCGGGGCCGAACTGGGCCACCGAGAAGATTCGCTGGACTCGGCGGAATCGCAACCGGCTGCGGTCGCTGATGCGGGAGCACGCTGCCGTGGCAGGGCATCCGTCGGTCGACCGAGTCCGTGCTCTGGAATTATGGGCGAATCGAGCGAACGTTCGACGGGATGACCTTGCTGGGCCGAAGGCACCAATCCCGCATTTTCGAGGACATCGTTGCCCCCGATAGGGAGTTACACGCCCGCGAAGCTGGCGACGGAGCAGGGGCCGAGATCGGCTCGGAGACCGCTCCCCGGCAACCCCACGACCTTCGATCCCCGGCATCATGGTGTCACATACGGCCGGATGAGACCTACGTCCTTCGGGAAACATCCATCCATGTGGCATCCAAGCCGAGGATGGCGAGCGACTCCGGCTGATCCACCCGCTCCTGGCGACGTTACGAGTCCGGCACTCGCATCCCTGCCGTGGTGCTCCTACGATTCATCGACCTGACCGGGGCGAATCCCCATTGGCTGCTGTAGGGCGAATGATCACATTTTATGAGCCTTCAGACCGCCCGAGGCTAGTAGTCGACCTCTATTGAGTTGTCGGGTATAGCCGGTGCAGCTTGATCCGGGCGTCCGCCGTGGTGAACTGCCACTCCACCTCGACCCCACGCTCGTTGCGGTCCTCCTCCCACGCCTCCACCTCGCGGCGAAGCTCCTCGGGCGACTCGATCCGTCGATCCAGGCACTGCCGGGCCAGCACCGACAGCTCGATCTCCGCCATGTTCAGCCAGCTGCCATGCTTCGGCGTGTGATGGATCTCCAATCGCTCGGCAATCCGCCTCGCCTGCTCCGGCGGGAAGGCCTCGTACAGCGAGGCCAGCTTGTGCGTGTTCAGGTTGTCCATCACCAGGACGACCTTCTCCGCCTCCGCGTGCACCTCCTCGACCAGCCAGCGGACCACCTCGGCGAAGTCCACCGCCGTCCGACGCTCGGTTACCTTCACCGCCCGCCAGCCCAGCAGCGGCTCGGAGATCATGGACAGGTTGGCCGTCCCGTTGCGGACGGACTCGTAGTCGAACCGCCCCGGCTGGCCGGGGGCGGCCGGGATCGGCTGGATCACCTCGCCGAGGAGTTGCTTGCTCGCCTCGTCGAGGCAGACCAGCGGCCGCTTCTCGTCGTAGGGGCGGTGGTAGACGTCCAGCACGTCCTCCATCGCCGCCACGAACTCGGCGTTCGCCTCCGGCGGGATGCACCACTGCTCCTTCAGGTGCGGCTTCAGTTCGCTTTTTTCAAAGCGCGCCGCACCGTCTCGTCGGAGATCGTGGGGACGACCTCCAGCTCGACGAGCGTGTCGGCCAGCAGCCGCATCGTCCAGGCCTTGCGGCCGTCCGGCGGCGCGGAGCAGGCCAGGGCGATCAACTGCGCCTCGGCCCGCCCGTCCAGGGCCCGCTCTCGGCTGGGGCGGGCCTGCTTCTTGCGGACCAGGGCCGCCTCCAGGCCCTGCTCGACGAACCGCTGGCGGACCCGCTCGATGGTGGCGACGCTGACCTCGACGGCCTCGGCGATCCGCCCGTCGGGCCAGGCGGGGCCGCCCTCGGCGGCGTCGGCCTTGAGCAGGATGCGGGCGTGGGCCAGCTTCTTCGCGGCGGCCTTCCCCGCCGCGATGAGCTCGTGGAGGTCCTGGCGTTCCTCGGCCGTCAGCGTGACGATGTACTTCTTCAAGTCGGTTCTCCTGAAGCGGTTATCGCCCCAGGAGAACCGATTCCGACACAGCCCTCAAGTCATCGGTGGCCGACTACTAGTGAAGCGTCACTCGCTGATTTTCGGGTAAAATGACCCCCCTTGTCCGGCCGCATCGTGGCTCGCCGGGGGGGTTGCCATGGCAAAGAAGTACGTCCTGAAGCTGACGGCCGAAGAGCGGGCCGAGCTGGCTCGCCTGGTCCGCAAGGGCAACATCGCCGGCTGGAAGGTGCAGCGGGCTCAGGCCCTGCTCAAGTGCGACCAGGGGCCCGACGGGCCGGCCTGGCCCGACGCGAAGATCGCCGAGGCGTTCGGCGTCACGACCCGCAGCCTGGAGTCGTGGCGCAAGCGGGCCGTCGAGCACGGGCCGATGGCGCTGCTGCAGCGCAGGCCGCGGACCCCGTCGGCGGTCCCCAAACTCGGCGGCGAGAACGAGGCGCGGTTGACGGCCCTGGCCTGCTCGCAGCCGCCCAGGGGCCTGGCCCGCTGGTCGCTCCGGCTGCTGGCCGAGCGCCTGGTGGAGTTGGAGGTCGTCGCGGCGGTCTCGCACGAGACCGTCCGCCGCTCTTTGAAAAAAGCGCGCTGAAGCCGTGGCTCAGGCGGATGTGGTGCATCCCGCCGGAGCAGGACGCGGCCTTCGTCTGCCAGATGGAGCAGGTCCTGGAGGCCTACCGGCGCCCGTATGATCCGAGGCGCCCCGTCGTCTGCATGGACGAACAGCCCAAGCAGCTGATCGCCGAGGCGCGGCGGCCATCGCCGGCGGCGCCCGGACGCCCGGCCCGGGTCGACTACGAGTATGTCCGCGAGGGGACCTGCACGGTGTGGATGTTCGTCGAGCCGCTGGCCGGCTGGCGCGACGTGCGCGTGACCGAGGCGAAGACGGCCGTGGACTGGGCCCACCGGGTGCAGCGGCTGGTGGACGACCCGCGCCACGCCGAGGCCGAGCGGATCACGCTGGTCTGCGACAACCTCGTGACCCATTCGCTGGCGTCGCTGTACAAGGCGTTCGAGCCGGCCGAGGCCTTGCGGTTGGCGCGGCGACTGGAGCTGGTGCACACGCCGAAGCACGGCAGCTGGCTGAACGTCGCCGAGATCGAGCTGTCGGTGTTGACGCGGCAGTGCCTGGACCGGCGCATCGCGGTGCAGGACGAGGTGGCCGGGGAGGCCGGCGCCTGGGGCGAGCGCCGGAACGCCAAACAGGTGGGCGTCGAGTGGCACTTCACCACCGAGGACGCCCGGATCAAGCTGAGGCACCTCTACCCGAAGATTAACGAGTGACGCTTCACTAGTCCTCCGGATCGTACTTCCCTGCTCCGCCCGAATATTACTGCATGTCACCTCTCAACTCGGGAGGGGAATACCGCTATGATCAAAATTATCTTCTGCTTGCAACGGCCAGCAGGACGATTGCAAGCAATCGTTTATAATTGCATTTATATTTTTCTTGAGGAACGTCGTAATGGATGGGCCGGATTTTTTCGGGCTTGCTCTGGAATCGCTTCCAGCAGCAGCGAGCAGCCCGTTGGCCTTCGTCGCCTACATCACCACTATCGCTACGTGGATATGGGCGTGGTCACGAAGTAAGCAATTACAGGCTTTCCTAGAAGGATTGGAGAGAGTCCCCAAGTCTCAAAGGCCCGCCCATACGAGGACAGTCTTGGGTGAGGTCGTCCCAAGCTCAATTAGCGTGGAGGAATGGATAAGGGCACGTCGCCAAAAATATCTGTATTATTCGTTCTTGTCTCTGCTGGTATTGGTGCTCTGCTTGGTTGCTCTGGCGGCATTTGACGCGGGTAGAGAGCAGGAACTAGAGAGACTACGCGATGACATATCAGCGACGGGACAAGCCCTACGAGACGCCATCGACAGAGAGAAGCGAATCATAGCCGTCTCGCACGAAGCCTATGGTCAAGCGAGGGCTATATCCTACTACAGGGCAGCCGACGGGGAGATTGGGGAACTGACTCGCAAGCTAAAGATGTTGGTAGAAGAGTTTAAGGGTCGTAGCAACGTTCACAAGGGGCTTTCAGAGGCCGAAGCCAGGCGAATCCGGCTCGCAAAGGCCATCATTGCGGACGCCGGGCAGAGATACGGCGAAACGCTCAGGCTGCTTACCCGCGAAGATGCGTCGAAGGCACTCTCTGAGGCACGCGAGTCAAGGCAGCATGCAGTGAGACTCTTGATGACAAGAGCCCACGCATTGCACTTGTTATTCATTGACGAACTCCAATCATCTCTAGACCATAAAGTTGAGACTATCGAAGAGGAGCTTCGCTGTTACAGAGATGTCTTGTCCATCGACCCCCTCAACGCAACGGCAAAGAGCAATGCGGCACGGTGCCATGATTGGATGGGAAGAGAGGAGGATGCAGCAGCCCTCTATAATGAGATATTCACAAAATTTAGAAATTTGAGAAATTCCAAAAACATGGAAAACGAACTACTCGATTATATCTAGCCTTTGAAATATAGAGGATTGTTTCTCATGACAAAAAAGGACTATGAAAGAGCGGTGGAGAACTATAGGGAAGTTTTGTCGCTTTGCGACTGCCTAGCTAAAAAAGGAACAGAGTTAGATTGGGAAAGGGGTAAGATCATTCAGATTTATCATTATGAAAATTCCATCAAATCATCACTTGCAACGGCGGAAGCTTGTCTGGCCGACCCAGAACACCTCGAAAAAAACAATTACGAAAGAATAAAAGACGAGATGAGGGTTCCTGATACTTGGCTCCAATAGTCGTGAGGCATATTAGTGGCTGTTTCCGGAGCTTCGCGTCTCCGAGCCTACACGCCCTGATTCAGGGTCATTGTGGGTGATATCCCGCCTCGGGCATTCATCATTCTGATGGGGGGCCGCGACCCTCCGCAATAAATGCACCGAGTGAGGATCTTGGTCACCGGTGCGACCGGAGCGGTAGGCGGCTGGGTCGCACGGCTCCTCGCGGGCACTGAAGCTCGACGGGGCCAATCGACTCCGTTCCCCGGCTGAAGGGCATACCGGCCGCCAGCTTGGAGGAGTTCTTCGCCCGCGAGCGAGGCGGAGGCGATCAAGAGGCTCGCAAAGTGGTAGTGATAGTGTCATTTCACGGGGCGAGCTTGAGAGTCCGCCGGCTTTCAGCCGGCGGGCGGAGCAGGGGCGACGGGTCTGTTCGCCGTCGCCACCGACCCCCTCGATTCCCCTTGTACTGCGATCCGCGGCAACGCAAATCGGCACCCGCGACAAGGGTGCCGCCCGTATCCCCATATATAGCAACCACATCGGGAAAGGCGACTTTCTGGTATTTCGTTGCCAGTCGTTGCGGCTGGGGGTGGTCACCCCGACGCTCCTCTCGACTCTTGCCGCGGGGATTCCTCGACACAAAACACTTCCACGTCCGGAGATAGGGCGACTCGCGGCAACAGCCACCCCGGCGTCTCGCGTCCCCGAACCGATCAGCGGCTCAGGGGTCGATCCGGTGTATATGTCGTATAGGAGGAGTCTAAACTGGTGCATGGGAGGCAATCGATGCCGAGACTGAAGACAAACGACGATCTGATCGGGACATGCGGTGCCGCCCGCTACCTCGACATCCACCGCTCGACCCTGGAATGGTGGCGTCGCAGGGGCGAGATCGAGCCGACGCGGGTCGAGCAAGGTCCGAGGGGGAAGCTCTACCGCTACAGCCGCGTAGAGCTAGACCGACTCCGCGAGCGGATTGATTATGATGCCTGGGCGGGCATGCCGACCAGTTCATTCTATTTTCGAAACGAGCCGCTAGACCGGCGTCGGAGTTTGCTCAGAATAAGCGGCGGAGTCCCGTCGCGTGTCATCGGATGGGACGGATTGATCGGGAAGTCGGGACCAGGAGGCCGCGATCCGACCCTCCAGGTCGGACACGTCGGGCATCATGTAGCCCTTCCGGCCGTGCTTTTCGAGCAGCCCGATCTCCTTGAGCCAATCGACCGCCGCATAGACCTGGTGGTTCGGCAGCGGCCGGCCCTCGTCGGTCTCTAGCGGCGTGATCTCGCTCAGCTTGACCGGCTCCCCTGCCCGGGATCGCTGACAGAGCCGGGAGGCGAGCAGCACCACGTCTTCGAGGCAGCAGGCGTGGCGATACTCGACCCGCTTCTTGCCCGACCAATCTATCTTTACCAGCTTCTCACCTTCGCGGTGAAACCGGGGATAGCCCTCCGGCACTGATAGTGACGGGTCTAGCTCCGCCACCCTCCGCACGGGTCCGGCGTGGGCGGCGGGTCCGGCTCGCCCTTCGACCGAGGATGACGTATCCCCGGCTGGTGCCGGACGCTTCGTCTCGATGTGCCGGAAGACCTCCGACATGCAGCGGCCCGCCTCTAAGAGCCGCCCCGTCAGGTCATCGTCCCGGCGACGGAACGCTTCGGCCGTCAAATCCCTCATCAGGGCGTCGGCACGAAGGAGGGCCAGTCTGAGAGCTTCTATCTCGATCGTCATGACGAAATTCTACGCAACGCAGCAGGGAACGCAACCTCTCGAATGACGCTGGAATGATGCCCTGGCCGGCAATCGTCCCTGATGGGGCACGAATCGATGGCCTCCTGACAGTCACAGACCGGTCAAATTTGGTATACATAAAGCCAGAATAGACGCGGTCTAATGCATTGTTAGAATAGAATGAGCCGCCAAAGGGGTGTTCTTTTAGAACATCTCGTCCCAGTCTTGCATCCCTTCGAGAGTTACTAGCTGAAATCAGATTGCGTGCACGCATCTGAGTGTTGCGTTTCGGTGTGAGCGGCGAGCCCAACTCGGACCTACAGCACGGAGGGATACGACACGATGGACGACGTATTTGATGTCGCGGGAGAGGGGATCGCTGGCGGGCCGGTGCCTCGCCGGGCCGGTGCCGCACGCAAGACGATTATTCTCATGCCCGATGATCCGAACTGTGCCTTCCCCAGGCTCAAGAGATACGCCTTCACGGTGGACGATGAACTCCAGATCCAGTTCGAGGCGTGCATCATCAACGGAGATTCCTTGGCCTGCATCTTCGGGCACATCGCCGATCCGCTCGACGAGGTATTGATCCCCGCCCTGCGAGACATCGTCGGATACCTGCAGCACGGTGGCGTCGAAATCAGCCGGGATGTCGCAGGGCAGATCGAGCGGAGTCTCCGTGGTTTTCTGGACGATTTGCTGCATCTCCCGGATCGCGTCGCCGAGGGGCGAGCGATGACCACGCGTCAGCAGCAGGACGCCGCCCAGGAGATCGGAGAGTGGGCTATGGGCCAACTCCAGGATGATCTGGCGGAGCAACTGGCCGAATGGTCCTGTGATCAATCCCTCAAATGACTGACCGCAGAAAAGTCCCGCCGACACAGGCATTAACGGCGACGGTGATAGTTCATCCATGGAGGAGTAAGCGGGCGTCCGGGCTCAACCAGGCCGGGCGTCCGCGAGCAGGATCATGCCGAAGACACAGCAACAGAAGCCAGCAGCACCCGAGGTCCGCGATGAGGCCATCCCGGGAGCGATGAAAGCCCTCCCCCAATGGGTGGGATGGGACTACCGAGAACGGAGAGACAAGAAGGGCCGGATCAGCCGGGATCGGCAAGGAGAGCCCAAATGGGGGAAGCCCCCCGTCTCTTGCCGCGACGGGAAGATGATCGACCCCACCGACCCGGCGTCGTGGCACACCTTCGACGAGGCCCTCGCTGCCGCCCGCAAGCGGAGCGACCTCGCCGGCGTCGGCTTCGCCTTCGCGGAGAGCGACCCCTTCGCGGGCATCGACCTGGACGACTGCCGCGACGCGACCACGGGAGGGTTGGAGCCCTGGGCCCAGTCGATCGTTGATGAGATCAACTCGTATACGGAGGTGTCGCCCTCCGGGACCGGCGTCAAGCTGTTCGTCCGGGGCGGCTTGCCGGGGGTCAAGGGCAAGAGAAAGGGCAACATCGAGGTCTATTGCCGGGATCGCTACTTCACCGTAACGGGGCACCACCTGCCCGACACCCCGACGACGATAGAAGCTCGCCAGGAGGCCCTAGTGGTCGGCCACTGACGACTTGAGGGATGGGCTGCAATCGGTTCTCCTGGAGCCCTAACCGCTTCAGGAGCATCGACATGAAGAAGTACATCGTGACGCTCACCGCCGACGAACGCCAGGCCCTCCTCGATCTCATCTCCGCCGGCAAGGCCTCCGCTCTGAAACTGGCCCATGCCCGCATCCTCCTCAAGGCTGATGCCGCCGAGGGCGGGCCCGCCTGGCCCGACGACCGCATCGCCGAGGCCGTCGAGGTCTCTGTCGCCACCATCGAGCGGGTCCGCCAGCGGTTCGTCGAGCAGGGCCTGGAGGCCGCCCTGGTCCGCAAGACGCAGGCCCGTCCCAGCCGCCAGCGGGCCCTCGACGGCCGGGCCGAGGCGAAGTTGATCGCCCTGGCCTGCTCGGAGCCCCCCGACGGCCGCAAGGCCTGGACGATGCGATTGCTGGCCGACAAGCTCGTCGAGTTGGAGATCGTCCCCTCGATCTCCGACGAGACGGTGCGCCGCTCTTTGAAAAAAGCGAACTGAGGCCGCATCTGAAGCAGCAGTGGTGCATCCCGCCGGAGGCGAACGCCGAGTTCGTGGCGGCGATGGAGGACGTGCTGGAGGTCTACCACCGGCCCTACGACGAGACGCGACCGCTGGTCTGCCTCGACGAGGCGAGCAAGCAACTGATCGGCGAGACGGTCGTGCCGATCCCGGCAGCGCCAGGGCGGCTCGAGCGGTTCGATCACGAATACGTCCGCAACGGGACGGCCAACCTGTTCATGGTGACGATGCCGCTGCTGGGGTGGCGTGCGGTCCACGTCACCGAGCGTCGGACGGCGTTGGACTTCGCCGAGGTGGTGCGTTGGCTGGTGGAGGAGGTGCACGAGGAGGCGGAGAAGGTCGTGCTGGTGATGGACAACCTGAACACGCACAAGATCGCCTCGCTGTACGAGGCGTTCCCGCCGGAGCGGGCCCGTCGGATCGCCGGGAAGTTGGAGATCCACCACACGCCGAAGCACGGGAGTTGGCTGAACATGGCGGAGATCGAGCTGTCGGTGCTGGCGAGGCAGTGCCTGGACCGGCGGATCGGGTCGAGCGAGGAACTGAAGCGGGAGGTCGCGGCGTGGGAGGAGGACCGCAACGAGCGGATGGTGGGCATTCGGTGGCAGTTCACCACGGCGGATGCCCGGATCAAACTGCACCGACTATACCCGGCAACTCAATAGCGGACGACCACTAGAAGGGTTCCACAGCCGCCTGTTCGGCGAAACCCCTGAAAAGGGTCTTTCGGGAGTCTCCGGCCCCGCAGAGGGCCGCACAGACGACGAGAGCCTGGTCAAAGTGCTTCCGGCAGTCCTCGGGAGCACGTTCGCCAAGCTCTGGGAGGGGGATACGACGGGATACGACTCCGATTCCGAGGCAGACCTCGCCCTCTGTGGCCTACTGGCCTCTCAGATCGGTCCCGATCAGGCACGCATCGAACGGATTTTCAATAGGTCAGACTTGGCAAAGAGGGCAAAATGGAAAGACAGGGAAGATTACAGGCAGTCGACATTGCGGAGGGCGATCGAGGGGTTGGCGTCTCGAACTCCTCCCTTGTTAGTCAGAGGCATCACGAGTAACCAGAATATCAGGAGTATACAAGAGAACTCAGGAACTCTTTACACAGGAAAGGGGGGGGAGGGGGGTGTCCAGCAGTTTGAACCCCTGACGCCCGATTTGGAGGCCAGGGCCATCGAGTTGGCGGTGGAGTTGGCTATTTCACACGGAAACCTGCCAGATTGGCAGTCCACCTTCCTCCTGGCCCGTCGGCTCAGGACGATCACGGGTGGCCTTGGGGAGCCGTTTGAAAGGGCCGTCGCCGCCTACTGCGAACGTGCCGGTCGACCCGTCGAGGAATACTGGTACGCCTTCCTGGACTGCTGGCCCAAGGTCCGCACGGCCGAGGGCGACGACATCTTCGCGTGGGCGGTGCGTGAAGCCGCTGAGCACGCCTTCCCGTTGAGCAACAATCCGGGTCAAATGTATAGGATCGTCGCGTCGATCGCCTGGCACCTGTCCCGTCACACCGACCCGGAGCCGTTCTACCTGCCGCGTAAACGAATCACCGCGTTGCTGGGTGCCAAGTCCGAGATGACCGTGTCGCGGATCGTCAGCTTACTTGTGAAGGACGGGATCATCCGGTGCGTCAATGAGGAGTTCAGCTACACGAAGCGGAAGGCCAAGGAATACATGTTCACCGGCGAGCCGCCGGAACCAGCATAGCCTCGTCTGCCCCCTGCTCCGCACAACCCGCCCCCGTGGCGGTGGTGGTCACCAGAAGCCCCTGCAAGCCCTCACAGCGGCCAACCGGGAAAAGAGCTTCTGGAGTTCACAAGTGCTCACTGGAGGCCGCTGAGACGCTCTGACAGAACGTGTCGGGGCCACCCGCCCACGATCCCGCGATGCCGACCGCACCCGGGCACCTCGGGTCGTCGGTCGCCCTGGCGTGGGAGTCATCCCCAGAGGTCACCACGTTGCCTGTAGGGCATCGTAAGGCGAGGTGGGCAAAATCCGCGTCCGTGCGTCTTGCGAGCGATTGTGGACTGGCTGGATGGGTTTCCCGGGCGAGTCGAGCGGCATGGCATCGGGATGCTCGTGCGGTGTCATATCATATCTACCCTCATGAAGCGGACCGGCCACGCGGCGTCGAGGGCATCGGGTTGCCCGTCCGCTCCACCGGGACATCCCCTCGGGTGAAATCGGGGGCGTAAGCCACAGGGTCAGGGGGACGGGGTTTGCTGCTCGACGCTCCCGAGCGGCTTCGGTTTCCCGCCCTCCTTGACCAGCCAAACCTTGCCTCTTCGTGTGTCCAGGATGTAGGCCCCGTACGTGGGGGCGATGAAGCCGCCCGTATTCCGGGTCGCCGCCGGGTGCGACCAGGCGGATATCTGGAAGCGTGGCATGAGGGGCGAGTCGGCCTGGACAGGCTTAATGTCCAAGGGGTGATCGCCGGCCGTGGACGGATGCGGCCGACTCTGACCCGCCAAATCCAGATCGATGGTGTTGGAGCCCTCCCTGATCGCCGCGACGAGCCCCGATCGATCCTCGGATGAGTAGCGGGGAGGGATCGATTCGCCCTCGATCGTGATCCGCCACTGGCCGGCGGGGACTCGGGACACGGAGTACTTGCCGTCCCTGACTTTGCTCCCGACGAACTCGCCATCGTCGAGGTGGAAGATCACTCTGCCAGTAGCCAGAGGCTCCCCCCCGAAGGTCACGATTCCCGCGACCTCGGTCGCCGGTGCGAGTCCCGCGACTGTCAGCCAACCCGTGAACCCTACCGCCGCAATCAGCATCGACGATCGTGATCCCGTCATGTCGCCGTCTCCATCCGAGGAAGCAGTGATACTCCGGCACCAGACCCGAGAATACGCCCGGCCGGCCGGCCCGGTACCCAGGGTTGCCCATCATCGTGATGGATGAAGTCACTCGCGTCGCCCCTGCTCCGCCGCCCCGCCGCCAGGATGGCGGCAGGCGTACTCGCCCAGGTCGAATCCTCCCGAGAGAATCCGACTCCTGGTCATCGAGTCCCCCGATTGTCCATCGGGCCGGATCGGGGCTCACGGCCGGTAGCGATCATCGGGGCCGAGGTCGACGACCAGGACTGCCGGCAACTCAGCCAGGAGTTTCCACTGCTCGATGCCGGCACCGGGCGGATACTGGACGAGGCTTTCCATGTTCGCGTCGTGCTGCACGTGCGTGACGACCTTGATGAGCCGCTCCGGGCCGGTCAGCCGCCAGGAGAGGCGGACGTTGTTCTTCGCACGCGTCTCCGGGTCGGGCATCCACTGTCGATCGATCTTGGCGTGGGCATCGGGCCATAGGTCGACGCCACTACCTATGGGCGTGCCGCCGGGCCAGTGCGTATGGCCGGCGAACTTGAACTGATCATTCGAGGGAAGGGCCAGCAGGGCGTAGAACTTCGCCCCCCTGGCCATTCGAGATTCGTGGAAGCCCAGGAGCCGGGCCATCTCCCGGGGGGTCTTGCCGAGGAGCCATCGCTCACGCGTGATGAAGCCCCGCACGCGGTTGTCGTCCATCGTGGCAACCCTCGCCGCCAGTCATTCGGACCGGGAGCTTGTTCCCTCAGAATATGAGTTGATCCGCCCGCCGGTCCGGATGCTACCGAAAACCGCCGGGAACCGTTCGTTCCCGCAGGCGTGCTGCGTCGCAACTGATGTGTCCTCATGGGGCGATCCGGGATCGCGGCGTCTCGGCATCGTGTCGCCCCGCTGACGCGGCCGTCTTCGACGGCCGGGGGATTGGGGCCGGCGAGCCGGGAGCAGGGCCGTTCCCGGCCCTCACAACATGCCCCGCTGAAAGTCCGACCACACGGCCCAGGCCATCATCCAGACGAAGCCCAGGAAGAGCAGCATGAAGCCCAGGCACACCAGCCGGGCCACCGCGACGCTCTCCGTGCCGATCAGCCTCATTCACTTCCGCCAGGCCGCTCCCCTCAGGAAGCGGCCGGGGGCGAAGGTGCAGGCCGTCGCTGAGCCGAGGACGGCCCCGATCATGAAGAAGATGACGGGGGAGAGCAGGTTCTTCGGCTCGAAGTCATCGTCGCCGGCCAGGCTGACGAGCAGGCAGACCTTCTGGTAGAATGGTACCGAAGTCGAGCACGCACCGACTTTGGCAAAGTCGCACATGCTGATGGTTGAGGAGGGACTTCGTGGCCGACCGGAAGCTGGGCAAGTGGACGATCGCAATTGTAACCTGCTGGGTGGGCGGTGGCCTGCTGATTATTGGATCGGTCTCATCCATGTTCCTGTTTTCCAGGCAAATCACTCAATACACCTCCAGATTTGTAATCGCCGGCCTGCTGCTGGGAATTGTCATGCTGGCAACCGGGGGAACCCTCCATCAGATTTGGCTTGGCCAGACTCGAAGATAGAGGGGCAGGTCAGACCTTTTCTGCCTCCGCCCCTGCTCCGCAAGCCCGGCTCTGCCGGGCGTCTCCGTCCCGATCTCCCGGTCGCATGTCGAACGGCAGGCCATTGACGTTCTGTATTGGCTAGCGGAGTGGAGGGGCGACCGCATCGACCGTGATCGGCGGGGTCTCTTTCGAGTGCCTCACCCTCGTGGAGAAGGCGGCTAGATGAGCCGCCACGGAGCAGGGGCCGTCAACGTCTGCGGGAGGCAACCATGTCCCTGTATCGCCTCGCGGCGGACGCCGTGGCCCTGGCCCACGCCTCCTACGTCGCCTTCGTCGTCTTCGGGCTGGTGGCGATCGTGACCGGCCTGGCGATGGGAAAGCCTTGGGCACGCAACTTCTGGTTCCGGATCGTCCACCTGGCGATGATCGGCATCGTCGTCCTCCAGGCGTGGCTCGGCATCGTCTGCCCGCTGACGACCCTGGAGAAGACGCTCCGACGCCTGGCAGGCGAGGAGGACATCTACGGGACGGACTTCATCGAGCACTGGGTGCACCGGGTGATCTTCTTCGACCTGCCGCCCTGGGCCTTCATCACGGCCTACACGCTGTTCGGCCTGGTCGTGCTGGCCACGTTCGTGTTTTATCCGCCGAGGTGGAACGCGACCGGGAAGAAGTGAGGGGTGGACCGACTTCGCTGCGATCAGCCCCCGCTGCTCCGCCGCGACGCCCCCGGCGTTGCGACATGCGGCCTGGGGTCAGATATACCGCAAGAGCACGACGACGACCAGGATGATCTCCAGCATGCGAGGCTCCTTGAACCGGCCGGGCGATGGCCCCGATGGGGGTGAGGAGCCCGGACATCCAAATCGCATGCCGAGACGAAGTTCTTCGTTGATCCCCGGACGGAGCCCGGGATAGCATCGATTCGTCATCTCCCAATCCCGTCGGGGGGGCTCCCCCATGCGACCCCGCTTCACGATCGCCGCCCTGCTCGCCCTCGTCGCCGCCTCCGGGATCGCGTTCGCGGCACTCCGCCATGCGGACGAAGTCATCGCCAGCCTCGTCTTCACGGCGGCGATCCTCGCCTCGGGCGTGACCGCCCTGGGAGCGGCCTTCAGCCGGGGGCGGCGGCGGGCATTCTTCACAGGATTCGCCGCGTTCGGATTCGGCTACTTGGCCCTCTGCTACGGGCCGTTCGCCGCCACCGCGATCCGGCCGCATCTGGTGACGGAGAAGCTGCTGGCCAACTCGGCCGAGCACCTGCATCGCGGCGTCCCGGTCGTACCCACGATCACCCAGTTGGCTACCGACCATGATCGGGACGGCGTCACCGACTCGATCTGGATCGACTTCGGCTCGCCCATTCGGCGTGTCGTCGACGGGTCGCTCGTCAAGCCGCTGACGCTCATGCAGGTCGGCCGCTCTGAGCCCTTCGAGCGTGTCGGCCATTCGCTCTTCGCCCTGCTCCTGGCCCTGTTCGGCGGCCTCGCCGCCCGGCACTTCGCCGCCCGCACCGAGCGGGACGCGAATCCTACACCGCCGGCCGTTGGATAGGCGATCGGACGTGAGCGGGCCGCCACACCACCCAGGTGGTCCTTCCTCGTTCGCTTGGCTTCCGCCGAGAGGAGGCGTCGGCTCGGATGAGCCGAGGGCGGAGCAGGGGCGAGGATGAGCGTTCCTCCGCACGCCCCGTCGGCGATGGCACGCGACGTGTATGCATGTCCTTCCAAGCCAGCCTCGGAGGGATGTGTATGCACGAAGGACACTCGATTGATATCCCGGCACTGCGTGCCGGGCTTCACCTGCTCGGCTGGACCACCGCCGTCGCCCGCGTGATGGCCCAGGACGGATCGCCCTGGTTCGTCGCCTTCGCCGAGCGGGATGGAGAGAAACTCCGGGGCGAAGGCCCGACCGAGGCCGCCGCCTGGGCGGAGATCGGCTGGAAGGCAGTCGGTGACGCGGCCGGACACGAGCGGGCAGGTCGGCATCCGTCCATCTGGTAGCCGGGCATCATCGACGCTAAACGGGGATCGCCCGTACCGTCAGAGGAGAGTGCCCATCGACCGGGAGAGAGGGCGAACGGCGATCGAGTCGCCCCTGACTCGCACGCCCGGCTCTGCCGGGCGTCCATGACTCGACGGTCCGAAGCTGCATTCCCCATCGGGATGGACGTGGGAGGACTTCTCCGGATGCGTCAAGCTTGAGGATGGGAGTCGGCCTCCCTGAGGCGGCCCGGCCGACCTGTCGGGCGGGCCGCGTCATTCGGCGACCCGGCGGACCTCGACCGCCTGCTCGACCACCTCGTGCGGCGTCCAGAGCGTCATCATCGCCGCGTCGGCGGCGTCGCGGCCGACGGCGATCGGGACCAACGCCGGGCGAAGGCAACCCGTCGTCGCGTCGATGTTGTGCCACGCCTCGCCCAGGTAGACCTGGACGAAGCCGTGGAAATCGGGCGGTTCGAGGCCCAAGGCATACCCCGAGACGTAACGGGCCGGGATGTCCAACGCCCGGCAGAAGGCGATGACCAGGTGGGCGAAGTCGCGGCAGACGCCCACCCGCTGGATCGCCGTGTCGCGGGCCGAGGTGGTCGGGCCGGAAGTCCCGTAACGATACTCGACGTGCCCCCTCACCCACTCGGCGACAGCCCGGACCCGGCCTCCGCCCGGCGGGAGGCGGCCGAACTCGGTCTGGGCCATGCGGCCGAGCAGGTCCGATTCGCAGTACCGGGACGGCAGCGTGTAGACCAACGCCTCGGCCGGGAGTTCGTGGGGCGGAAGTTCGGCGGCGTGTTCGGGGAGTTCGGCGTTCGGGTCGGCCTCGACGGTGGCCGAGAACTCGAAGGAGAACCGCCCCTTCGGGGCGATGAGGTGCCTCTGGGGGTTGCCGTAGAGGTCACGCCGCAGTTCGCAGGATCGCGTCGGGGTGGTCGTGAGCCGCTCCTCGACGACCCGATGTCTCGCCCCGCTCAGAGGCGGCTCGACCATGAGGAAGGCGAACGACTCGTCTTGCAGTTCGTAGGTGGCGGTGGCTCGCACGGCCAAGAGCATGGGGTGACTCCGATCCGGATGCGATCCCTGGACCGACAAGCATAGCGTGCGGGCCGGTGCATGCCGGGAGATTCGGATCAGCCGCCGGAGCCGGATCGAGTCCGATGAGTCCGATCACCGGTGGCCTTGATGCCAGATTGCCGGGTGGCGGCGAGTCGACGGACTCGGGAACTCGCTGGCGATCCGGGCGGACTTCGCTGGAGGGATGGCGATGGACGGACTCCCCCGCCCCTGCTCCGACGCTCCGCGTCCGGCGGAGCGTGGACGCGAGCGTTTTCGTGTGCGGGCGAACTCCCCGATCTTGGCCATCGTCCGTCTCAATCCGGCACGTCACCCGCAGGAGCCACTGCTGGCCCTGTAGATACCGTACTGCGTGGACGGCAAAATCCGCAGCCGTGCTCGTCGCGGGCCGTCCTGGGGGCATCCAGGGGGCTCCAACGGCCGATCAATTGGTCGGCTGCAAGGATGCTCATGCGGTTTCACACCTCATCTACCTTCATGGGGCGGTCCGGCAACGTGGCGTCGGGGGCATCAAGGTCGTCCCGCTGACGCGGCCGTCTGCGACGGAGGGAATTGGGACTGCCGATCAGGCCCACGAGGACAATCGGCAGGGAGAGGATTCCGTAGCTGTCCGGGGTGAAGAGGTAAATCCGAACGCCAGAAATCCGACAGGGATGCAAATGACCGCGACGCCGAGCAAGCCGGCAGAACTCCCCGACGGGGCCGGATCGACCCCCTTCCGGCCGCGAGTGTCGTCGCCCATGGTGAGCCGCCTGAGCTTGAGTGGTCCTCCGAAACGCCGTGGAAGATCACGTCGTCCCGGGCGTCCCATCCCATCAACCCGAATCGACGAGTCGCACGGGGCCGAGACTTGCGGACCATACTCGTCTCAGCCGGTTGGGGGAATGCGTCACCGTCAGGCCGTCCGGGGCCTACACCGGCGTCCTGCCCCATCGCCGATCCGCGTGCAGGACCATCACATCCGGGCCTTGCCGTCCGATTGCCCGTCGCTCGAACTATGCCACTCCACCGCCTCGCGGAGTATCTCGACGACCATGGCGTTCAGGGACGCCTTCTGCTCCTTCGCCCGGCTGGCAAGTTCTTCGTGCAGGTATGGGGGCATCCTGATCTGGAAATGAACAACGGTTTCCGGCATGGTACCCTCCCGCTCAAGCTGCCTTGGCGACGTGCGTCCTGGCCGACAATTGGATGATATCCTCCGGGTCGATCCAAAACAATCAAGAAATGTGGAAATCCTCGAAGGAATGTCGCCGTCTCGTCCGAGGTCGCGTCCGACCGCATCGAACCCGGCAGGGTGATTAACCCCTCGCCCCTGCTCCGCCCGCGACGCCTCCGGCGAGCGGCATGCGGCCTGGGGTCAGACGTACCGCAAGAGCAAGACGACGAGGAGCACCAGGACGAGCGTCCCCGCGATCCCGCTCGGGTAGTATCCCCACTGGCGGCTGTGCGGCCAGGTCGGCAGGGCACCCAACAGGACGAGGACAAGGACGACCAGCAGGATGATCTCCAGCATGGGATGTTCCTCAGTGTGCAATCGATCTGCGGGGCCGGACTGGCAGTGGCACGACATCCGGCCGGCATCGACTCAATCCCTCACGTCGAACTCGCACTCCAAGACCTTCTGGCCCTCCAGGGCGGTCCCGGGGGCCGCAACGCTGATCGCACCCAGGCCCCGCCGCAGCCGGATCGCATCCCCTTCGACGGCGAACTCCGAGGAGAAGTCGGCGGGCAAGACCCGCCAGCCCTCGCGGACGATCGGTGGCGAGGTCGTCCCGGTGATGACCAGAAACGCCGACCCCTCGGGGCGGTTCGGGATGCCGCGATCCCGCTCGGTGAGCCGATGCATCACCAGCAGGTCATCGCCCGGCTGCCCCGCGTCGACCACCTCCTCCGGGGCGAGTGGTTCCTCGGCCGGCCCGGCGTGAACGGCCCCCAACGGGGAGATGAGCCAGGCGAAGCCCGAGATCGTTCGGGTGGTGTCGGCCATGATGACTATCCCCCTCCTTCAGATTGCCGCATGCTCCCGGCCGCCACGGGGCGGCTCGACTTGCCCTGCTGCTTGGAGAGCATCTGCACCAGGTGGTCGCGTATCTGCTCGACCTGCTTGGCATCCTGCTCGTGCAGCCGCCGGAGCATCTCGACGCACTCCTGCGAGTTCTCCTTCTGGGCGTCCTGGATGTACTTCTCGTAGGCGTTGAGCCCCTCGGCTTTCGACTGGAGGACCGTCAGCCAGTCGTACATCAGGTCGCTGATCGGGTTGGCCGCCATGTCCTGATATCCTCAAGGGTGTCGTGAGCGTGCGACGGAACCCCCAAAGTTCGGCCTGCAAGCAAGATGCCGATTGCCATGCGGGCAACAGGCTTCTTGCCGCCGCTCGCGTATCCCGTAGGGGGTGAGGCGGCTCGAAGAGCCGCCGGCGGAGCAGGGGCGGCGATGGCCCGATCGGCCGCAGTCCTGGTCCGCAAGCGAGCGTGACCGTGCCGGGGCCGGCGTTTGACGACGCAATGTCAGTTCCACACCAATGGGCCGGCCCCGATCTTGCGGGTCGTCCCGACCCGAGGAAAGGCCCTGCGATCACGCGACCACAACTCCCGGAGACCCATCATGGATCGCCATCAGCGAGAGACCGAGCTGCGGGAGATGCTGACCACCCAGCGGGGCAAGGAGGAACTGCTGGCGACGCTGAAGCGTCATGCGGGCATGACGGAGGGCAACCTGCCGCCCTTCGGGACTTTGCTCGTCGAGTCAATCCTCAATTACGAGTTCCCGTCGGAGGCGGGCGGTGATCTCCGTCCGACGAAGGAGGCCGAGCCGTCCGACCAGAAGCTCGCCGAGCCGGGGGGGCAGGAGTCGCTGGGAGGATAGCCGTCGGTGCGGCAGTTGATCCCGGTCTGAGGCGTGCTGGACGGGATCGGCGGGCCTCTCGAATGCTTGACGAAGCGGGGGTCGAGTGATGTGGGCGGTAGACCGATCGAGCCGCCCCTGCTCCGCACCAGGAGCCGACGGAGGAGGCTCCTCGCCGACGCCGAACCCGGCATGACCCTCATGCAGTGTCCGCGATATGGCTGATCTTCGGCACACGGAGAGCGACTCCGTCGATCACGAAGACGAACTCCTCGGCCGTGTCTTTGGCCAATTCGACGATTCCGTAGTGCAACTGCCGATGGTGGTCGGCACAGACCGTGATGATGTTGGACGGCCCGAGTGACCCCGGCTCAAGCCGCGAGACGAACGTGACGTGGTGGGCTTCGACGTAGGGCTCGCCGTCCCGCTTGCGGAACGAGAAGGGATTCTGGCCAAGGGCCAGACAGACCTGGCAGCGGTAGCCCGTCGCCTCCTTGACCTTCGCCGCCACCGGCCCGCGTTCGATGTGGCGGCTGACCACCTCTTTGACCTCGGGCGAGGCCCCGGCGTACCTCCGCTCCAAGTCGGCGAGCGAATCGCCCGGCTCGGCGTCGAATGCGTGCGGCTCGGTGCCACTGAGGTCGAGAATCCGGTGGAACGTGCCGGGGTCCAGGGGCATCGAGGCACCCTGGAAGCCGTCCAGCAGGAAGCGATCAGTCACGGCGAGGTCGGACTTCAGGGACTCCAGCAGCAAGGGCCGATCGAGCAGATTCTTGATGTATCGGATGTCGACGGCCAGGTGTTCGCCGCCCTCGGGCGGTGCCTCAAGCCAATAGGGGTCGGTCGAATTCGGCCTCAGCTTCGGCGAGTCGACGACTTGGACAATCGCGTAGATGCCGGGTTCCAGCCGCCGCCTCCCCGCAAGCTGGCCCCTCGTACGCGTATCGACGCCCACGCGGACGACCCCGAGTTGGCCGGGGGCGAACCACGTGGCCTGCCAGTCGATGACGCGATAATCGTCCTCGTCCCGGTGACTTCGAAGAAAATCGTCGATTTGCCATCGTCGCGGATTGCAGAAGAACGTCCAGTAAGTCGTCGGCTCGGTCTTCACGGCCAGGGCCTCGCTCGCAGACGATACGAACCACGCCTCCATTGAACCTTGCACGCTGCTTCGGGACAATCGGGAAGTGGAGCAGGGGGATTTCGGGAGCGGATCAACGATGGCCTACTGGTGGGTCAGCCAGAACCAGACGTACCGGCACGAACGAGACGGCGGCTTCCTCTGGGCACCGAATCAGACCGAGGCCGGGCTGACGCCCTTCCATTGGGCGACGATGGACGAGGTCCGGCCCGGCGACCTGATCTTCTCCTACGTCGGCGGGCGGATCGTCGCGGTGGCCGTGGCGAAGACCGCCGCCTACGACAGTCCAAGGCCCGGCGGCATGGGCGAGGGGCTGTGGGAGGACGCGGGCAGGCGGGTCGATGTCGAGTACCGCGACCTCTCCGAGCCGCCCACCATCGCGGAGGTCGTCGCCGAGTTGCAGCCGCTCATGCCCGAGCGATACGCCCCGCTCAACAGGTTCGGCACGGGCAATCAAGGCTATCTCTTCAGCCTGCCTCCCCGGGCCGGACGCCTCCTCCTCGATCGCGTCGATGACACGAATGCCGCGTCGGCTACGGATGCGATCGAGGAGGGGATCGAGAGGGCGGTCGCGGATACGACCGAGCGGCGTGCCCTCGTCCTGAGCCGAGTTGGTCAGGGACAGTTCCGCGACAGCCTGATGAGTGTCTGGGGCGGGCGGTGTGCCGTCACCGGTCTCGATCTGCCCGTCCTGCTACGGGCGTCGCACATCAAGCCCTGGCGAGACTCGGATAATCGGGAGCGACTCGACGCGTACAACGGGCTGTTGCTGTCCCCGTCTTAGTACTACTCCGTTAGCTTGGTCTTGGAGCGGGTGAGCCAGGGCCGGCAGTGCGCGCAGTCCGGCCGGCTGACCGGCGCCAGCAGCCGCTGCAACGCCCGGCGGATCGCCGGCACCGTGATCACCGGCGCTCGGCCTCCCCCTTTTTGCCCGGCCGGGATCGCCCCCGACGGGCTCGGCGTCGCTCCAGGGTGAGGAACCCGAAGGCCAACATCACCAGGCAGGCGTGATGGTGGAAGCCCCGCCACGAGCGGCCCTCGTGGTGGTCCAGCCCCAGTTCCTCCTTCATCTGCTGGTACCCGAGCTCCACCGGCCAGCGACTCCGCCACAGGCGCACCGCGCGGATCCGGCTGGTATCGGCCGGGAGGTTGCTGAAGGCGTACTTCAGCTTGCCGTCGGCCTGCTCCTCGATCAGCAGCCAGATCGGCTCCGCCCCGGCGCAATCGCCTGTCGCCCATCCCTGGCCCGGCCAAACGCGCAGCCAGGCGAATCGGCCCCACATCGGGCCCTTGGTCCCCTCCCGCCACGTCACCTTCCGGCGCGGCGTCCGCGCCGCCAGCTCCTTCAGGCCCACCGGCCGGGGCGAGCCCTCGGCCAGGCGACGCCGCTTCTGCGGCCGCCCGCCCGTCCCGGCCTTGGGCTCGTCCCACCTCGGCTCCTCGGTGAAGACCAGCATCTCGTCGGTCACGCCGACGACGTAGTGCAGGCCCCGCTCGGCCAGGCCGTCGCGGAACGGGCCCGAGACGCCGTAGCCGCTGTCGGCCACGACGAGCCCGCCCGGCAGCCCTTCGGCGCGGATGCGGTCGAGCAACTCCAGGGCGATCTGACCCTTGGTCAGCGACCGCCGCTCGGCCTCGGGCACCTTGGCCTTATCCAGTCGCTTCGGGTCGGCCAGCCAGCCCTCCGGGAGGTAGAGCCGCATGTTCAGCGGGTAGTGCCCCCTCGGGGCGACGTAGTGGACGCTGACGGCGCACTGGCAGTTGGCCTTCTTGCCCAGGGCGCCGCAGTACTGCCGCTGCACGCCGACGGAGTGCGTGCCCTGCTTGGGGAAGGTGGTGTCATCGATCACGAAGATGCCGGCCGGGTCGGCGAACTTCGCCGCCATCGTGGCCCGGTAGCGGCTCAGGACCGCTTGCTCGTCCCAGGTGCTCTGGCCGAGGAACTGCTGCAGGGCCTGGTCGGGGTCGGCGACGTCGAGCCCCTCCGACAGGGGGACGCGGGCGGCCATCGGCTCGACGCTCTTGCGGTCCCCGTCCTGGACCAGGCCGCGGAGGTAGACGCCGCACCAGGCGGCCTGGCGGGGCCGGTTGAAGTCGGCGCGGAAGGAGGCGGCATACGCGGCGAGGCGGTCGAGGACGTCGGGGTTTAAGTCGGGGGTGTAGGTCCGGTTCATACCCTCGGTACGAACCGCAGCAGTCGATCGTTCGTATGATTTAACGGAGTAGCATTAGAAGCCCTGACAAAACCGTGTGGCATGGAGTTTGCGCCCTGGTGCTGTTTTCCTCCGAACCGAAGGAGACACCACCATGGCGAGCGCCCACATGCCGGACGAGTTCTTCGATCTGGTTGCCCACCACCTGCCGCCGGAACCGGCCATCGGCCCCTACGGCGGGCGTCCGCCGATCGGGCACCGGGTCGCCCTGCGTGTCATCTGGTTCGTCCTGGCCACCGGCAATCGCTGGGAGGATGTCCCGCAGGAACTCGGCTGCTCAGGTCGCACCGCCCATCGCCGGCTGCGGGCCTGGGAGGAGGCCGGCATCTGGGACCGCCTCCATGCCGACCTGCTGAGGCTGCTCCGCAAGGCTGGCAAGCTGGAGACCGACACGGTGGTCGTCGACGGCGTGACGGTGCGGGCCTCCGGCGGCGGCGAGGCGACCGGCCCGAGCCCCGTCGACCGCAGCAGGAAGGGCACGAAGCACACGGTGATGGTCAGTCGCACCGGAGTGCCGCTGGCGATCCGCACCGCCGGGGCCAACGAGAGCGACCACCGCCAGATCATCCCGCTGGTGCTCGACTTCCCGAGCGTCGCCGGCAAACCGGGCAGGCCGAAGCAGTTGCCGGATGACCTGTATGCCGACCGGGGCTACGACAGCGAGGGGACGAGGGCGTTACTGCGTTGGATGGGCATCGAGCCGCACATCGCCAAGCGTCGGACACCGCACGGCAGCGGGCTGGGCAAGGTCCGCTGGGTGGTGGAGCGGACGATCGGCTGGATCAAGGGCCTGCGGCGGATGCGGGTGCGGTACGACCGGCTGGGGGTGATCCGGGACGCCTGGACGACCCTGGCGGCCTGTGTCATCTGCTTCCGTATCCTCCACCAGGATGTGATGTGATTCACCCGGTTTTGTCAGGGCTTCTAAGCGAAGTCTGCCTCGTCAACTCGGCATTAGAAGGTGCCCGACTCGGTTGGACCAATCTCAGCTTCGCCGATCTCGGGGGAGCCAACCTTCGCAGGACCAGCCTTAATGGAGCAAACCTACGATCGGCCTTCCTTTGGAATGCCAAACTGAATTGGAGTGATCTTGCAGGGGCCAATCTTGCGGGAGCCGTTCTAACTGGGGCAGACCTCAGCAACTCCGTCTGTCTGAGCACGATCCTTGTGGCCTTGGACCTCTCGGAGACGAAGGGGCTTGAACTCGTCACTCATCAGGCACCGAGCATGATAGGGACGGACACCCTCATCCGCTCACGGGGAATAATTCCTGCCATATTCCTTCGCGGCTGCGGTCTACCCGACGCTTGGATTGCAAACCTCCCCACCCTAATCGGTGCCATCGAACCCAACCAGTTCTACTCCTGCTTCATCAGCTACAGCACCGCCGACGAGGAGTTTGCCAGCCGCCTACACAACGACCTCCAAGCCGCAGGTATCCGCTGTTGGAAGTGGGATCACGATGCCCGCACAGGACGCTCACTCTGGGGTGAGATCGACCAGGCCATCCGCGTGCACGACAAGTTGGTGCTGATCGCCAGCCAGTCGTCGCTCAAAAGCCCCGCCGTCAATCGTGAAATTGAAAGGGCCATCATTCAGGAGGACGAGAAGGCAAGAGCGAAGCGGGGCAGGAGGAAGATTGATGCCGATGTGCTGTTTCCCGTCACGCTGGACGATTTCATCTTCAAGAAGTGGCAGCACGAGCGGAGAGTTGATGTTACCAAGAAGGTGATCGCTGACGCCCGGGGATGGGACCTGGACGCGGCGATCTATGCGAAGGTCCGCGAAAAGCTACTCCGCGACCTCAAGACCGGAGATACTGCGACGGAATAGGGCGTCGAGGTCAGGGGATTGGTCGAGACGGCAAGCCGGAGGGATCAGGGCCGAAAGCGGCGGGACCGCCGACTGCCCACACGGCCACCTTGGGTGCCCGGTCCCCGATCGGCGGACGCGACACTGGTCGCGGCGGCTCAGCCGAGTCGCCCGCGAGCGGAGCAGGGGACAATATCAGCCAGAGGCCGGACTCCGGGCGTCCTCGATAGGGCCGGCGACCTGAACCCCAACAACTCGTCGATCGGGCAATTCTCCGCCTCCGGTCGGCCACGACGCGGGGCGAATCGGTGGGACGCCGGATGTTCCGCCGCAGACCTCGCCATCGAGCGGTTCCCGAACTCGACCGTCCCCTGCTCCGCCTGGGAAGCAGACGAAGGAGGCTTCCCGCTGACGCCAAACCTCATCGGCCGCATCGCATTCTCGCGGGGGGAGCTTGATGACCGTCTGATCGGCGACTCGCCGGTCCCCGACGAGGAAACGCGTCGGTGGACCGATGCCGGCGGATCAACTACCGTATCGAGGAGATAAGGCGGCAGAGTCACTGCAAGGAGTCGGACATGGCCCGAGAGGATTCCGCGACCGAGCGGCTTCGACGTGCCCGCGAACATCGGGCCACCTGGCCCGAGCCTTTCCCCGGCTTCTCGGGCGATCTGGTCGTCTTGATGAACGGCGAGCGGACCGAGGGTATGGTCCGGGTCATGCCGGACGGAGAGGTCGAGGTCGATGCCGCCGAGGGCGAGGCCCGGCAGTGGGCGACGGACCAACTCCGATCGGAGGTCATGCACCTGCGGGCGGGGCCGAGCCCCTTCAGTGCCGAGGCCGAGTACGGCGAGGCCGAGGGCGAGCATCCGCTGGGGCGGCTCATTGTTGCAACGGGCGACCGCTTCTCATCGACTTACCGCATCGAGGGGGATCGTTTCCGAGAGGTCAGCCGGACGATGGGCGACACGAAGTTCTCCATCGTGACCGTGCTGGGGGCGGAGAACGCCGAGGGCAAGCACCTGCCGAGCGTCTACACGGTGACCTATTGGGAGGCCGGGACCGGCAGGCTGAGCAAGGTCGAGACGTTCCAGGCCGAGTTCGCCCGCGTGGGCGGCTATGACCTGCCGGCGTCCCGCATCCAGGTTGTCTCGCAGGACGGCGGGGCACTCGTGCGGCGGATGCTGCTCTCGAATCATGTACTGTCGGCGATCTGAGACGTGGTTCCACGAGGCGGGGAATCTCTCCTCCCCGAAATCGGAGGTTGCTTCGCGGCCAGGGGCAAGGGGAAATAGCCAGCGGACGATGCCAAGGGGCGTCGATGCATCAGGATGCCATGATGCAAGGCATCCAGGAACCCCGCCTTCACCGCACCGGGGCCACGTCCGCACGATCCGGTGGGCCGACGACGCACGGATTATCTCGGCCACCCATACGGGGAAGGGATCGGCGGATAATCGCCGTGTCCCGGCTGGACGTAGGGGTAGGGGTAGGGCCGCTGCTGCCAGCCTTGGATGTGGATGTCGCCCCGACGATAGGACCGCTCGGCGTCCCGTCGCCACTGGTCGTATCCGGCGTCCAGCCCCGGCACGCCGATCCAGCCCTGATGCCCATGGTAGGTCGGTGGGTACGGGGGATATCCACCGTAGCCGTGGCCGGGCCGGAACAGCTTCTTGGCCTGACCAGGCGGGATGCCGCCGTGGTGCTTGAAGTGGCCGTCCCAGACGCCACGCCCGCGTGCCCAATCAGGTGGCTCACCATGACCGGCCCAAGGCGGTGGACCGCCGGGGAAGAACCCCCGACCCGTTCCGCTTTCGTCCTTCCAGTCGTCGGCCCGTGCCGTTGCCACGGTGCCGCAGAGGGCCAGCAGGCCCGCCAGGAGAATCGTCCGCATGTTGCTGTCCTCCGATCGGGGGTCCCGATGATTCGGAGGGGACAGATGCAGGGCACGTGCCGGCCGATTCGAATTCTTCATATGCCGTGACATACCATCGACTTGGAGCAGTAGCCGCAAGTTAGATCGGGGCAGAGTTCTGACGCGAGAGTGAGAATCCTGCGGCCGACGGGCCGGGCAGCGACCGTCGCCGAGGGTCCGGTGTTGCTCGATCCGCCGGGTTCGAGAACGTGGCGGGCACATAGATTGCTTATGTGCTTGACCGCTTAGCGATGCGGACGCACCACGGAGCGACGAACTGGAGACGCCGTGATGGATGGGCACGGGCATCGGATGCTGCTGGTCGAAGACAGCGAGGGAACCCGTCTCGCCTTGCGGCGAATCTTCGCCCGACGCGGTTGGGAAGTGATCGAAGCCGCCACGATCGCCAAGGGGGTGGCCATCCTGGACCACAGCGACCCGCCCGACTGCCTTATCCTCGACATGGACTTGCCCGACGGCAGGGGTGACACCATCCTGCGGAAGGTCCGCGACGAACGGCTACCGACCCGCGTTGTGGTCCACTCGGGGACGCAGGATGAGGCGTTGCTGCGTGAATTGGAGGCCCTGCGGCCGGATGCCGTGCTCCCGAAGCCAGCCGACCCGGATCGACTGTGCCGGGCATGTGGGGTCGTGACGGCGTAGGGTCATCGCCGCTGCCAGGCCGTTCTGGGGGAACGATCTGCGAGGGTGCGGGCGGTTGACAGTCGCCTCCCGCTGCCCCGGACGCTATCATCGACGGCGATGGATGGGAGTGCCGGTCGCGGCTGACGGACGGAGGATGCGGTTCGTCGGTCCATCTCCGGGGTGGACGACATGAACGGGCATCGGCTGCTGATCGTCGAGGACGACGAGGGGCCCCGCGATTCCCTCCGGGCCTACTACGGCCGGTCGGGATGGGATGTCCGCGTGGCGGGCACGGTGGCCGATGGGCTCACGTCGCTCGACGCCGGACCCGAGCCGTGCTGCCTGATACTGGACCTGAAGCTGCCCGATGGCGATGGCCGGGCCATCCTGGAGCGGGTGCGTGCCGAGGGATTCAGGACCCGCGTGGCGGTCTGCACGGGCAGCATGGACCTGGCCCAACTGCGGGAAGTGGCCCTGCTGAAGCCCGACGCGATGCTGTCGAAGCCGATCCGCCTGCCGGGAGTCTGGATCGAGCCGTGCCGCGTCTGCGAGGGGCAGGGGGAACGGGATCACGGTGCCACCCCTACCGCCCCAGCACCCTCGCCGCCTTCAGGATGAGCACGCAGCTTGGACCGTGCGTGATCGTGCTGTCCATCACCTTCCGCACTGCATCGTCGAACGGCACCTTGACGACCTCGATCACTTCGGTCCCGTCTCGATCCGTCGGCGTGAGCGATAGACCTCGGGCCACGAACAGGTGGGACGGGCTGCGGACGACCGCCGTGAAGGGGTCGATGGTCCCGAGATCAACCCACTCGGATGCCTCGACGCCAAGTTCCTCGCGGGCCTCACGCCTCGCCGCGTCCAGCGGCGATTCGCCGTCTTCGATGCCGCCCCCGGCGACCTCGATGCTGTCGCGGCCGATCGCGTAGCGGAACTCCCGCGTCAGGTAGGCCGTGCCGTCCTCATCGACCGGCAGGACGGCGACCCCCGGCTTCATCGCGACGGTGCCGTAGATGCTGGGCTGGCCGTCAGGCCGGGTCACGCGGTCCTCGACGACCTCGATGAACGGGTTCCGATAGACCCGGTTCGACTCGTGGATGGTCCAGGGGCCGTGCTGTCGGGGCATTGTACGGTCCTTGTTCGTGGGGAAGCTGGTGATGGCCGAGGTGGCACAGGCCGTACCGGCTGATAGCTGCTGGTGAAACGTGCCGCTCGGCAGCGGTGGATCGGAACGCGTGGATGCAATGCGTCTGCACGGCTCCTCGGTCGGCTCGACTGCCCTGCCGGGATGGATCGCGGTCAGGGCCACGTAGAAGCCAAGTAATCAGGCTGACCGCACGGATGCGAAGTGGTGAACCGATTGCCAGCGTGCCCCCTCATCGACGCCAGGCCGCAGGGAAAGCCATCCAGCGTTCGTAACCGCACGTCGTCACCTCGTGCAGCGATGAAGGACAGTTGATAGAGGAGTTGGTTAACGAGCCGTGACGTGGACGGCGGCGGCTCGGCCGAGCCGCCACGAGCGGAGCAGGGGCGGGCTTGGATGGATTGCCGGACTTCCGGCGTTCACCGGGATAGAGCGACGGGAATCCCGACGCCTCCTCCCGGTGGACACTCTCGGATTTCCTCACCGAATGGCGACGATACGACGTGTTCTATGACTCGGGGGCGAGCAAGTCGGTCGTGAGAGTCCAGGCACCGTGCTGTCGGCCGTGGACATTTCCATCGAGCGATTCCGGCCCCTGCTCCGCCGTGAAGCCGACGCCAGGAGGCTTCGCGTCCGACGCCAAAAAGGGAACCAACGCCCGACTCGACGGTCGCACCTCATACGGCCTTCATCCGACCTCGTCAGGCCGCGTTCGAGCGACCCCCCAGCAGAATTCCCCGCAGCACGTCCCGTTGCGGGACGCTGATCCGGCCAGCGACCAGGAGGTCGTTGATGTCCTCAACTGCCAGTTCGATCGCCTTCTCCTTGCCGGGATGCCAGGAGTGCCGTGCGATCCGCCGCGTCGAGGCGACCAGGCGATCGAAATAAGTCATGTCGTTCATTGGTAGTCTCTCCTCCATGAGAGACGTATTAGCAAGGGCCGTGCCGACAAGCATATCGTCGTGCCGAGGCTCGTCAAGCCGGCTCGCACAAGAGGCACGGCCGGCACGACCGAAGCCCGCCGCCGACTCGGTCGGCGACGTAGCCATTGCCGGCGGGTATCATCGGGGATGAAGTAAACCTCCCGATCTGCGAGGTGAGCGGCGGATGGACCTCGAAGCTGGCGTCCAGATCGGCGACTTCCGCATCGAACGCCGCCTCGGGGCGGGCGGCATGGGGATCGTCTATCGAGCCCGACAGCTATCGCTCGATCGGACAGTTGCCCTCAAAATCCTCGGCTCGGCCCTCAACCACGAATCGGACATCGCCCGTTTCAGGAGGGAGGCCCAAGCCGCCGCCAGGCTCAACCATCCGGCGATCGCCGACATGTACTTCGTCGGCCAGGACGAGCAGGTTTGCTACCTGGCGATGGAGTTCATCGACGGAGTCTCGCTCCGCACGGTCATCGATCGCCTCGCGGCGACCAGCGACCCCCGCATGACCCTGGACTCCGTCCATCCCGGCGAGGCCACCGCCCCGCCCCTGCGGTTCGACGGCACGACGGAGACCTATGCGGCGGACACCCCACCCGCTGAGCCGAAACCGGGGGCCGGTTCGATCACGCCGGAGGCGAGCCGCCTGATCGCCTCGCCCTCGTACATCCGTCGCTGCTGCGAGGTCGTGCGGGATGTCGCCCTGGCCCTGGACCACGCCCACGGACGCGGCGTCACCCACCGCGACATCAAGCCGGAGAACCTGATGCTGGACCGCGACCTCCGTGTCCACGTCATCGACTTCGGCATCGCCCGCTTCTTCGAGGACATGACCGTCACCAACACGGGTCAACTGGTCGGCACGCCCATGTACATGAGCCCCGAGCAGGTCTCCGGTATGCTCCGCGTCGATCACCGCACCGACATCTACTCGCTGGGCCTGGTACTCTACGAGCTTCTGGGGCTCCGCCGACCGATCACGGCCCCGACGAGGGAGGGCATCCTCCGCCAGATCGTGACCAAGGCGTTGACCCCGGTCGGATGGCGGAACCGGGCCGTGCCGCGAGAACTGGAGGGGGTCGTCCACAAGGCGAGGCCAAGGACCCGGACGAGCGGTATCAATCCGCAGCCGACTTCGCGGCCGACGTGCAGGACTGGCTCGATGGTAAGCCCGTCGCTGCGGCACCCTATCGCTACCGGTTCGACCCCCGGGAGGTCATCGCCGCCCGTCCGCAGGCCGTCCTGCTTGTCGCCTTCTGGATGTGGTTCTCGTCCCTCTACTGCCTCCTGGTCGGCTTCGAGGGGATCGTCCCGGCCGGCTCCCGTCGTGGGTCGGGAGGTCTCAATGCCTGGAGCCTCGTCATGGTCGGCTTCGGCGTCTGGTATCTCCTGCTGGGGCGGGGCTTACTGTCGGGCCGCTATTGGATGCTCTGGGCGGGGGTCGTCACGTCGCTCTACAACGTCGGCCTATTCACCTTCTACCTCTATCGCATGGCGATGGCCCCCGCCGGGGCCGTCGGCCCCTACTCGTCCTCCCTGTTCACGGCCATCGTCGTCTGCTGGCTGGCGTCCCTCGTGGCCCTGCTCCGCCGCAGGACGCGGGACTGGTTCCGCCTCGCCTCCCGCCTCCGGGCCGAGCACAAGCAGGCGGACTCGCCCACGTGAGGGCGGGGGACCGCGTGTCACCCCACGTCGGGATGTTCGCCCGCCGCCTCCTTGAACGGCGACCCCGGCCGGAGTGTCGAGCGATTGACCACCCAATACACGGCCGCGACGAAGACCCCGCCGAGCAGGGTCGCCACGGTCCACCAGAACGGCGACACCAATGCCGGGCCCTCCCTCGACCTCCTCAACGTATCCGCGTCCCTCCAGACGCCGATGGCGAAGGCCACGCGGATCGCAATGGTCAGGGCCCAGGTGACGATGGTGATTAGGAACGGGAATCCACCGAACAAGACAGGTACAGATGGAACTTGATTCATGGACTTCCTCCGCTCGCTTGCACAATTGCATCGGAACCCAGGTCGACGCGGTTCGATAGATCGTCCGCTTTGTGCGTCACTTCCCCGTGAAGATTCGCACGGCGGAAGACTTCATTGGGCTCGGGGTAGGAAGTGATCGGGTGCATCATCACCTAACTCGATCCGCTTCGCGTCAGACCCGTTGCTCATGGAGCACCGACATCCTGACGCCCTTCGTCATGGTCGCGTAATCATGGCTCGCCTGCTCGCAGACCATATATGCCACCGCGAACCTTCCGCTCGTCAGGCACGAGGATACCCCGGCGAAGCCGGCTTCGCCGGGGTACGACCTCAATCGGTCGGGGGTGCCGCCATATCAGCCCGCCGCTCGGCGATTCAGGAGGTCGTGACGACCTCCGCCTCCCGCACGAACGCCGGGTCGATCGTGATCCCGAACCCCGGCCCGCTCGGCACCCGCACCACGCCGCCCTCGGCCTTCAGAGAGGAGGTCTCGCTGCTCACCGGGATGTCGGCGTTCCCCTTGAACTCGGTGTACGGCACCGGGTTCGGGATGCACGAGACGAAGTGGGCCGCGTCGAGGTAGCCCAGGCCCGACCCCGACATGTGCGGCGTGCAGGGCATCCCGGCGGCGTCGGCCATGCGGGCGACCCGCATCGAGCGGATGAAGCCGCCGTAGTAGTGCAGGTCGGGCTGCACGATGTCGACGGCACGGTTGGCGATCATCCAGCGGAAGCGGTACTCGCTGGACTCCTGCTCGCCTCCGGCGACGGGAATCCGGAGGGCATCGGCCACGGCCTTGGTCTCTTCGAGGTGGTCGAAGCGGCAGGGCTCCTCGTAGAAGCCGTAATCGTACTCCTCCATCAATCGGCCAACCTCGATCGCCTTCTCGGCACCGTACGAGCTGTTCGCATCCGCGTAGAGGGTCATCTCGGGGCCGAAGGTCTCGCGGACGAGCGGGATGAGCGTCTCCGAACGGCCCGGGAGGGAGTCGGCGTCATCTCGCCGCATCCGCCCCCCGAGGCGGAACTTCAGGGCCTTGGCCCCGCTCTCGGCGACGAGCCGCTTCAGGTCTTCGATCTCCTCCTCCGGGGTATTGCCCCGGGTTCCGCTGGCCCGGTAGACGGCGATGTCTCGGCGGCGGACGCCCCCGAGCAGGTCGCCGATCGGCTTGCCGGCGAGCTTGCCGAGCAGGTCGAGGACGGCGAACTCGGCGGCGGCGACGCAGACCCAGAGGGCGAGTCCCTGGTACTTGTAGTTGTCCGCGTGGCGGTAGAGTTCCCAGAGCAGGTCTTCGAGCCGCCGGGCGTCTTTGCCCACGAAGACGGGGGCGACGCGGTTGACGAAGATCGGATGGGTGTGGATGAGGTGCATCGAGTTGGCGACGGACATCCCCTCCGCACCGTCCTTGTCCCGGACGCGGACGAGGAAGTCGCGGCCGTTGCGGAGCAGTTCCATCGAGTCGATCTGGACGGGCGAGGCCAGGTCGTCGACCTGGAGAACCGGGGCCTGGGCGATCCGGTCGAGGTGCTCGACGGTGACCGGCTGATCCGGGGCGGCGAATCCGGGCCTTGTCGTCCCGGCCAGGGCGACGGCCCCGAGGAAGGATCGACGATCGAGATTCATGGTTTACCCTCGCTTGATGACCGAGCGTGTCCCGCCCAGGTTCGCCGGAAGGAGCCTCCGGGGGAAGCGATCATCGTCGCCCCCTGCTCCGCGTGAGGCGACGGCGGAGCAGGGGGCAAGGGCCATCCCGTCCGTCGGGATCGCGTCGCCGAACAAGCCCGGCCGGCTCAGGCGTGCACCGAACACGTATCGTGCTCGAACATCAGCCGGCCGCAATAGACCGACTTTCGATTCCGGCACCACCCCCAATCCTCGTCGATCCTCCGGAACATCCGGCACCCCCCGCACTGTTCCAGATGGAAGTGGTAAGGCTCCCGATCGGAGTCCACCACACGCCCGCAGCGGTCGCACCAATACGCGTTCATGCGGGCGTGGTCGAGTTGGATGTGGAACGGCATGCCGATCCTCCTGTCTATCCTATGTCACAGCTATCTGATCGCCGAGGTCGTTGCAGCGGCGACCCGGACTCGGGTCAGTCTACCCCCTCATCGGGGCAATCCGAAGCGAGAAATCAGAGGCCAGGGGGAATCGGGTGTCGCCACGCCACCGCCGATCGGTACTGCCTCGATCCGAGGCGGTACTGGAATTGTTTAGGTAGGACACGGCCCTGAAAATGTCACCAGTCGGTGAATGAACGCCCCTCGGCCTCGAAGCAGCCCGATCGAATCCCTCCGCGAACATAAGAAGCCCTGACAAAACCGGGTGAATCACATCACATCCTGGTGGAGGATACGGAAGCAGATGACACAGGCCGCCAGGGTCGTCCAGGCGTCCTGGATCACCCCCAGCCGGTCGTACCGCACCCGCATCCGCCGCAGGCCCTTGATCCAGCCGATCGTCCGCTCCACCACCCAGCGGACCTTGCCCAGCCCGCTGCCGTGCGGTGTCCGACGCTTGGCGATGTGCGGCTCGATGCCCATCCAACGCAGTAACGCCCTCGTCCCCTCGCTGTCGTAGCCCCGGTCGGCATACAGGTCATCCGGCAACTGCTTCGGCCTGCCCGGTTTGCCGGCGACGCTCGGGAAGTCGAGCACCAGCGGGATGATCTGGCGGTGGTCGCTCTCGTTGGCCCCGGCGGTGCGGATCGCCAGCGGCACTCCGGTGCGACTGACCATCACCGTGTGCTTCGTGCCCTTCCTGCTGCGGTCGACGGGGCTCGGGCCGGTCGCCTCGCCGCCGCCGGAGGCCCGCACCGTCACGCCGTCGACGACCACCGTGTCGGTCTCCAGCTTGCCAGCCTTGCGGAGCAGCCTCAGCAGGTCGGCATGGAGGCGGTCCCAGATGCCGGCCTCCTCCCAGGCCCGCAGCCGGCGATGGGCGGTGCGACCTGAGCAGCCGAGTTCCTGCGGGACATCCTCCCAGCGATTGCCGGTGGCCAGGACGAACCAGATGACACGCAGGGCGACCCGGTGCCCGATCGGCGGACGCCCGCCGTAGGGGCCGATGGCCGGTTCCGGCGGCAGGTGGTGGGCAACCAGATCGAAGAACTCGTCCGGCATGTGGGCGCTCGCCATGGTGGTGTCTCCTTCGGTTCGGAGGAAAACAGCACCAGGGCGCAAACTCCATGCCACACGGTTTTGTCAGGGCTTCTTAAGGTCATTGCAGTGACCGGCACATGGCTGTGTCGGGAGCAGATCCGCCCCGACGATGGGGGCCCGGCACGATGACGTGCCGATGACAATGCCGGGAGGTCGTACAGAAATCCTCCTGGTCGGCAGTACCCCGAAGAAGGGGTGATGGGCACGATGACGTGCCACAGAAAGGATCCACCATTGTCTACGCAATTGAACCTCCACATCGAGCGCACTCGCTACAACGTCGAGCCAATCGCCAGTTCCGTCGGTATCCGATCCTGGAGGCTGGGGAACACCGATAACGGCCAAACGTACGACGTGACGGCAACCCATGGGGGGACGACCTGTACCTGCCCCGATCACCGATACCGCCATGAGGGGAACGGTACAACCTGCAAGCACGTCCGGGCGCTCCGCGACTCGGGCCTGCTCGATGTTCTCCGACGATCCTCGGCCTCCCGCCCTCACGATCACGGGATATCGCCGACCCTCGGTCGCAACGTACCAGTGGCGCGGCCGAGGAGCCGATGGGGAGTCGTCCGAGGTCGCCTGGGGTGGTACGTCGTGCGGGAGGGCAGGGAAGGCAGGGAAGGCAGCTTCTCGCGCGTCGGCGGGCCGTACAAGACCCGAAGCGAAGCGCGAATCGTCAAGCAGTCACTCGTGGCCTGTGAACGGTCGGCCTCCTGCTGATGCAGCCGGGCCTTGAACGGGGTATGTCCGGGGTGGCTTCCCCTTCGACCGGCCCGGGTGCCAATCGCCGGTACCCAGGGCTGGTCGCGCTGATGCTGTTCGAGCATGGGCGCCCCCGCGATCCGTCGGGGCTGACTCACCTGTCGGAAAGTTGCTTTCGGAATCCAGGCCCCCTCACCGTCTCTCTTGCTACGGCCTTCGGGTTAATCAGGGAAGCAGTGCTTCTCCAAGTCGTCCCAGGTGGGTTCGTGGGTACCCAGCATGAGGTCGCTCCTCCTCACGAGGGCCTGGAGAATCGCCTCGCACCGGATCCGCGCCACTATCTCCGTGGTGACCAACTCTCTCAGGATGACCGCGATGTTGCCGACGACCAACGACGCATCGCGGATCGATCTTGCCAGTCGGCTGTCCCGGGTAACAACGGCGGTCTCGTGGTGGATTGCAGCGGCGAAGAGGAGCTTCTCCATGTCAGAGAGTGCCACCGAGGGGGGATAACGGCAGAAGATATGGGCCAAGTTATGCGGGTCGGGAAGTGCGACGATCGTAGCTCGCGCGCGAATGCGGTCGGCGGCATCGGCCCTCATCTGTCCCGCCGCGAAGCTGGCTTCAAGGGCTCGGACCCCGCAGAAATGCGGCTCGACCCCCGGGTGCTCCAAGAGGAGGTAGTCGAGCGAAATCAGCGAGCAGGTGTCATAGAGGGCGTTCGTCCACCAGCACATCCCTGGGCCTCAGCCAGTCCGATGTCATCTCCGACGCATCATGAACGGTGATCTGGAGCAGTTCGGCGACCTTGGCGACACCGATGAGGTCCTGGAGGAACGCCGATCGGACGAGTCGCTGGAACCGGGTCGTTCGGTAGAGCGCCCCGGGGTCGAGCGGCTCCGGCTCCAGATCCTCCATCGATGCCTTGCCGCCGATTCCCAGCCAACTCTTAATTTGACTGATAAAAATCGGGTACTCCTCCTTCGCCAGTCCCAGTTCAGTGACCCGGCGGTAGAGGCAGAAGAAGCTCACCCGGAAGACCCGCTTGAGCAGCAGCAACGCGTGGAACAGGGGCAATCGGCCCAGCCGCTCCTCGCGCCAAATTCGGACGAGATCGTCGCTGGGGACGAGGAAGCATCCGGCGAACTTATTGGCCTCCTCCTCGTACTTCCGGCCCGGGTCGTCGTCTCGGGCCTCGGCGGTGAACAAGTGGGGATGGAGCACCAGATGCCCCAATTCGTGGGCGGCGCTGAAGATCGTCCGCTCGATGTTCCGGGTCCGATCCCTCAGCAGGACCAGCATCAAGTCGCCCTGGATGGTGCTGATCCCGTCCAAACCCCTGGAGTCGTGGTCGAAGAACAGGCATCGGACGCCGAGGCCCTCAAGGATACCCGCGATGTTCTCCGGGCCGCAGTCCCGGAGGCCGCACGACTCCCTGAGTGTGTCAGCCGCCATCTCGATGTCCCGGTCCCCTAAGGGGCCGTCCGCGTCCAGGACGAACTGGCGTAAGGCCCCGGGGAGCCGGACGCCCGCGATCTCCTCGATCTCCGAGTAGGCCCGCAAGTACCTGCGGACCATGAGGATGATCGAGGGATCCTTGCGGAGGGCCGTATGTGCCCTGAACGCGAAGCGGGGGGGAGGAGGGGCAACGTCGTCGCCGAGCAATGCGACCAGAGGACATCCCAACGCGTCGGCGATCCGGACCAGATCACCTGCGCTCGGCTCGGTCTTACCGCTCTCATAATTGGTGATGGTATTGCGGCTCACCCCGATGCGTTGGGCGAGGTGGGCGACGGTCATGCGAGTCGCCTCTCGTTGCTTGCGGATCAGGGGGCCGATCCCGATCGGCTCTCGATGCCGGGCGGCCTGCGTCGTCATCCTCCATTACCTCGCGCCCATGGTCGGCGACAAAAGTCTTGGGCATCATCCTAGTCCTTGACCCAAGATAGTCCAGAAAATTGTTTCGAGATGGGGCCTTGTCCTCCGAAGATGCCCAACCAATTATGCATTCCAATGGGTGCCGGGCGGCCGATGCCCAAGAAATTGTATGTCCGGGCCGGTCGGATGATCAAGGACCTCATCCTACAAATCCATGACGCCATGGGTCGGGTCGGAGGGGAGTTACCATTCCGCGTCGCCAAGCCTACGACGAATTGGTGGACGACGGCAGTCGCGGGCGCTAGCACTCCCTCCACATCTCCTGCTGGACGACGGTTTGACGGCGGTGAGAGGTATTCGATCGCCGCTCAATCACCGGACGGGCAGGCTTGTAGGACCGAACCGATCGGCAAATTGCGCCGCAAGGCTGGAGAACCTGATGGCTTGGGACGAGCAGAGGGCCAGACGCCGCGTGTCGTTGCACGGCTCGGGGAGCTTCGAGGTCAACGTCTCTGACCTACGGCGGGACACCGACTTCACGAACCTCGGGACCAAGGATGTCCGGCGGGTTCAGGGCGTCCACATCTATGTCGATGTCCCGAACTTCCACCTCGCGGTCGGGGACGCGGGCGGCGACAAGCGGGAGCAGAAGAGGTTGATCCGGGCTGCGAGCGTCCTCCGAAAGGTCCAGGGCGACCTGCTCCGCGAGGACGAGATCAAGCCGATCCAACTCCAGGCGGCCCGGTTGCATTGCCTGAACTTCAAGCCCTACGACCACGAAGACGAGGAGGAATGCGAGCGACGAGTGGCCGAGCGGGCGAAGCGCGCGGTCATCATGGGCATCACGCTGAACTCGTATCTCTACGATGTGTTCAATGGCGTCTTCTCCGAGGTGCGAAACCTCCGAGGGGCTGTCGGCATCGCCGCCGGGCAGAGCTACGTGGCCAACATCGGATTCCACGGGGAACGTGAGCGGATCTGCCTGGGCTCGTGCGCCAACCTCGGGGCCAAGATACTCGACGGCGGCGGCACAATCACCCTCACCAGGCCGGTGTACGATGCCCTTCCAGAGTGCCTCAAGGGACACTTCTCCAGATCCAGGACGGTCTCGGGCGAGGTGACCTACCAGGCCAAGGGCCTACGCTGGAAGGACCACGCCGACCTGGCCGAGGAACTCGGTGTCCGATACGACGAAGATGCCCTCAGGGAGAAGACCGAAGGCTACCGCGATGAACTGCCATTGGACCAGATCGAGGTCGTCGAGGCCGGCACCCTGATCGACCCTGACGTGCTGACCGAGCGGAGGTGCAAGCGGACCGACGCCATCGCCATCTTCGCGGACATCGACGGCTTCACCAAGTACGTCCAGCGGGCCGAGTCCGACGACTCGGTGGCCTCGCTCGTCCGCAAGTTGCACATGATCCGACGGGAGTTCCACGCCGTCATCAAGAAGGATTACGAGGGTCTCGTGATCCAGCACCAGGGAGATCGAGTGATCGCCCTCGTCCATACCCCGACCGGCGACGAGGGCTTCTCCGACCGGTGCCGCAACGCGGTGGATCTGGCCGTGGGCATCCAGTCCTCGATGGCCCACGTCCTGAACGAGCACCTGGGTGAGCAGAAGGATCTCAAGGTCGCCATCGGGCTCGATGTTGGCCGGACGCTGGTGACGCGACTCGGCAAGCAGGGTCGGCGGATCGTCATCGTCTTGGGGCCGGAGGTGGAGTCGGCCGAGGACCTCCAACTCCGATCAGGGGGCGGGGAGATCCGCATCAGTCGGACGATCCACGACGCCCTGCCCGAGGGGACGCTCAAGGGGTGGTTCCGCCAGGATGGCAGCGGGGCGTTCGTCGCCGAGGGCCTGACCTTCCCCCGCCTCGACGAGATCGAAGAGGAGGAGTCGGCGAGGGCGAACCGGCTGGCGGTCAAGCGGGCCGGGGGCGGCTTCGGCATCATTACCCCGGGCGGCGAGCCGACCCGGCCCGCCATGGGCGCCTCGAAGCCATGGTCCGGGAAGTAGGATACCATGGGGTGGTACGACCGGAACCCTGAGCGCTGGCGTACGGAGCGGGAGGTCGCACGCAAGCTCCTCTTCTGCGCCCGGCCCGGAGTGGACCCGAGGGGCACGGCCTTCATCACCGGCCACCTCAGCGTCCTGTCCCGCCACGGGCACGAGTACGGCCCGTTCAACATCAGGGTCACCTACCCGGACCGCTTCCCAGACGCGGGACTTGTGCCGTCCGTCTATTTGTATAGTCACCGTGACCGATGGCGGAACGGATTCGACTCGCACATCGAGCCCGACTGGAGACTCTGCCTCTTCGTCCCGGGAGAGTCGGGCATCGACTTCGCGCGGGAGGACTCGCTGGGGGAACTGCTGGCGGTCACCGCCTCCTTCCTGAGGAAGGAGGTCATCTATCAGCGAGACCTCGCGGCGAAGGTAGCCGAGGGCCCACCGGCCGTCTGGCCGGGCGAAGCCAGGTCGCACGGCACGGAAGGGATCGTCGAGGCGGTCCGGGCGCGTGGGTCAATCCGCGTCACCGAGCCTTGCCCCTGCGGGAGTGGCATAGCGTATCGGGACTGCCACCTGTCGGTCGTCCAGGGGGCTCACCTGTCCGGTACCGCGAGGCCGAAGCGTCCGCGACTCGGCGGCGGTAATCGTTCTCGAAATCGACGAATGGCATGATCGCATCGATAATATTCAGGGATATCACCGCACGTTCTGGCGGTCGAGCCGGAGCGCCTTGAGGAAGGAGGCGGGATGAAGAATCGCTTCGAGGGTGACGAGGGCAGGCGGCGGCTGATCGAGGCCCTCAAGGGCAATGCCCTGGTAGAGCACGATGCCGGACTAGCCACAAGGCTGGCCGAAGTCGGAGAGGTCATCGAATATGGGGTTCAAGATCGCATCATCGAGCAGGGTGCCGGGGACGACGACCTCTATATCATCCTCTGCGGAGAGGTGGACATCCTGGTCAATTCGCGTTGGGTCGCGTCCAGGGGGCCCCGGGATTACGTCGGCGAGATGGTCATGCTCGACGCCTCTGCCGTCCGCTCGGCCACGGTGGTCGCCCGTACGCAAGTCGCCGCGCTCCGGGTCAACGAGCCGGAATTCCACCGGATCGCCGAGCAGTATCCGCGAGTCTGGAGGCCCATCGCCAGGACCCTCGCCGAACGATTGCGTCAGCGGGCCCAATTCCATCGCACCCCGAACCCTGAACCGGTCCTCTTCCTCGGTTCATCGCGTGAGGGGCTGGTCATCGCCGAGGAGATCAAACTCGGCCTGAAGAACGCCCCGATCAACGTCATCGGTTGGACCGATGACGTTTTCGGCCCATCGAGCGTCTCGATCGACGCCCTGTTGATGATGGTCAAGGAGGCGGATTTTGCGGGCCTCGTCTTCGGCCCGGACGACAAGGTGGTGAGTCGCCGCCGCCAGTCGGACACCCCACGTGATAACGTCGTGTTCGAATTGGGCCTGTTCATGGGCGGGCTGGGTCGGGAGCGGACCTTCATCATCAAAGACCGGGACACCAACCTGAAAATCCCCACCGATCTCCTGGGCGTGACGCCCATCACCTACGTCGAACACGACCCCGCGCGTATCGCTTCCACCGTGGGGACTGTCTGCACCGAATTGCGGAAGACGATCCTCAGCATGGGTGTCCGTTAGTCGGGCGTGGGGAGCGTGGCCGCCTTTTGAAGGGTACGACCAATCGGGCATCGCCCGCTGGTGTCCCCTCCGATCTGCGATCGTACCCTTGGCCAGATTTGGCAAACGACGGCCCGGCCTCGGAGCGGTCGATCGTCATCGCCTCCGATTTTACCAGTACCATCGGGGCTAGGGACTCGGCCTCTTGCTGGTCTCTCGCGTCCGGCCCAGAATCGAGGCTTGCTTCTCCGGCCCGGGTCGGGCCGCTCCTGGAGTTGGGCCCATGCCATTCGTCCGTGGCGAGTCGTATACCAGGGAACACATCCACGCCGAACTCGGGGGCGAGACGGTCTCCTACCTGCCCCAGCGGGCCGGTCGGGTGGTCTGCGGCTGCTTCTCGCAGGACTCGAACCGCGAGGCCCCGTACGAGATCCTGGTGGGCGGATCCGACGAGGAGGGCGTCGATCGCCCGATCCTGAAGAAGGCGAGGCAACTGGCGAAGCAGGGCGGGCCGATCCCCGTCTTCCTCAAGCAGGGCCCGAACGCCTGGATGTACGACGGCCACTACCGGGTCAAGGGCGTGATCGAGGACCGGTCCTACCTCGAAGGGAAGCAGCGGCGGGCGGGCAGGACCGATGTCGCCCTCGCGCTGCTGCTGGAGCCCGTCGAGGCCGCCCACGACACCTACCTCCTGACCTGGAATCCGGGCAATTGGCAATGGGACGACCTGGAGGATTGGGTCCTCCGGACCGCCGAGGGCAGGCCCGTCGAGGACCGCTGAAGTTGCGGGAACACCAGGCGGATCAGGCCGGGGGACCGGCTGTTCCTCCTCCGGCAGGGGGTCGAGCCGAGGGGGATCATGGCCGCCGGGTGGGCCAGGTCGGCGACCTACGAGGGGCCGCACTGGGACGATGCCCGTCGGGAACGGGGCGACACCGCCCTGAGGGTGGACGTGGGCTTCGAGCGGATCTTCGACCCGGAGATCGACGAGATTCTCCCTTTGGACAGGCTCCGGGACGGCCCCCTGGCGTCGGTGAACTGGGCGACCCCGGCCTCGGGCATCCAGATTCGCCAGGGCGTGGAGGGCCTGGAGCGGCTCTGGGCCGATCTGGTCGGCCGGTACGATGCCGCCCGAAAGGTGGACGAGGATCCCGGGGCCATGGAGGGGGAGGTGCGGATCGCGCTGACCCGGCACCGGGCCAGGGAGCGTTGGCTGAGGGACGAGAAGCTCGCCCAGGCGAAGGCGGCCAACGCGGGGCGGCTCCCCTGCCAGGTCTGCGGCTTCGACTTCTTCGAGGTCTACGGGGAGCCGGGGCGAGACTACGCCCAGGTCCACCATTTCAAGCCGCTCTCCGACCGTACCAGGCCGAGCCTGACCAGGCTGGAGGACCTCGCGGTGCTCTGCGCCAACTGCCACGTCATGATCCACCGGGGAGGGGGGAACCTCGCCCTGGAAGGGCTGCTCAAGGGTCCCGTACCCCAGGGGGGGAATCGTCCCCCGGGCGGGCCAGCCGGCTCGTAGGCGTGGGAAGTGGGCGTCATCCGAGCGGGCAAGCATCCCGCGTCCGCTTCCTGGTACATCAGGGCCAGATAGGGACGGCCCGGGTTGCCCCCGGGTTGCCTGCGGATCATGGTACCATCGGGCCCGGTCAGCCCCGAGGGGGCATGCCATCCGCCACCTCATCTGCGGGATCCCCTTGCCCGAGCAGTTCTGCGGCAACGTCGATCATGCTATCATGGTTCTCTTTGCCCGCACTCCGGCTCCCGGTTTCGAAGGCGTCCGAATGCAAGGGGATCGGCTCGTGTGCCCGATCGGTCGGCGGATCAGCCTGTCGGGGCACCACGACGGCCCAGTGGGGATCTGCTGCGATGGCCACCAGACGTGCGAGGGAGGTTGACCTTCTCAAAACTTCGGAGCGGGTCGCGTCGGCCGGGATGACCCCCACGATCGTGATGAGCCGCAGGTTCGACAAGGCATATCGTCGATCCAACGCCATCCTGAAGGGCCTGATCGAGGGGGCGTGCCGCGATTTCGTCCGGCTGTTCCAGTCGGACCATACCCAGTTCAAGCGGAGGTACGACCGCCTCGCGCAACTTCCCGACGTGCTGGAGGTCGATGTCACCGGGGGCCATCGGATGATCGCTCACGGGGATTCGGAGGTGCTCCGTCTCCTCGATGTCGGAGGTCACGATGTCGTCCCCCGCTACACCGGCTCGATGTTCTACCTGGACCGACTCCAGGGTCTCGGGGCACCGCTCCAGTTCTATCCGGAGCACTCGGAGCATGAGTTGCGCTTCTTCACGCGGAATCCGAGCCTCAGCTTCGAGCAATTCGGGCCCGAACTGGCCAGGGAGTGGGTCTACTTCCTGTCCGATCAGCAGGCCCAGGTGGTCGAGGAGATCATCGAGGGAATCTGCGAGGCATACACCTCGGGACATCCGCTCTCGCCCTCGTTCATCCTCGGAGGGCCGGGGACCGGCAAGACGAACATCCTCGTCAACCTGCTGAAGGATCTCACGGACCTGGGCCTACGGGTCGAGATCGAATTGAGCGAGGAGTGTATGGCCTTGAGGTTCTCTGGATGGGGACTTGATCGTAGTCACGCCGCCGCCTGGACGCCACCGACGAGGTCCCGCCGCACCTGGCTCGGTGTCCGGTGACCATGGCGGCGGATCACCCACCGCTCGTTGTACGTCCTCTTGAACTCACCCAACGCCTCGGCCAACTCCACCACCGTGGCGAACGACCTCACCCGGAGCAACTGCTCCTTCAGCGTGCGGACGAATCGCTCGGCGCAGCCGTTGCCCTCCGGTTCCCGCACGAAGCTCGGCGAGCTGGCCATGCCGAGGAAGGTCAGCTCCCGCTGGAAGTCGTCGCTCATGTAGGCGCTGCCGTGGTCGTGGCGGATCGCCAGGCCACGGGCGATGCCCCGGTCGAAGCCGCCGAAGTGCTCCCGCACCCCCTGGCGCAGCGGCTCCAGCGCCTCGAAACGCTCGCCTCGCTCGGCCACGTGGAGGCCGACGCACTCGCAGGTGCAGTGGTCGACGGCCACGAAGACGTGGACCAGGCCCTCGCCGGTGGTGACCGTCGTGGTCATGTCCGTGCCCCACATCGAGTCCGGCTCCTCGGTCGTGATGGTGCCGTCGTGGGCCTTCGGCCCGTGCGGGTGGCCGCCCCGGCGGGGGGCCTGGAGGCGGTGCTCCCGCATCAGCCTCCGCACTCGCTCGGAGGCCGTGCGGATGCCCTGATGCCGCAGGCGGGCCCAGACCTTGCGGTAGCCCTCGCCGGTGAACGGCGACTCGGCCAGGACCCGACGGATGTGGCCGACCAGCTCCTCGCCGGTGCCGGCCCCGACCGGCCCCCGCTTGTGCGGCACCGGCCGTTGCTCCGGCGGCACGGCCTCCCGGGCCTTGAGGTAGTAGGCGGTCGAGCGGGCGATCCCGAAGATGCGGCAGACCCGCTGCATGCCGTATCGCTTGCCGGTGCCGGGGGAGGCGGAGCGGGCTAACTGCTCCGCCTCCTCGCGACAAAAGGGCGGCCGCTCTCCAGGTGCTGGCACTTCTGCCCCAGCAGCTCATTGTCCATGGTGAGCTGGCCGACCTTCGCCTGGAGGCGGGCGATCACCTCGTCCCGGTCGTCGGTCGGTCGGCTCTTCAGGGCCGCCGTGCCGCCGTCGAGGAAGCCCTCCCGCCAGGAGGAGAGCGTGGCGGCGGTGACGCCCAGCTCCCGGGAGAGGGAGTCGAGGTCCTCGCCCCGGAGCAGCCGGAGGACGGACTCGGTCTTCCGCCTGGCGGAGAACCGGCCACGATCCTGGGAGTCGGTCTTGGTGCTCTTCTTGGTCATCTCGGGCACTCCTTCCAGGGCCATTATGGCCCATGAGAGTGTCCAGAGAAGCCCTCAGGCTAAGGAGCGAGAACTTGCGCGGGCAGACCGACTTCAACGGCGAAGGACTTTCCGGACAGGAATGGCTGAGGGTGATGGAAGCTATTTGCCACCGCGCCGCAAATGCTGGCTTCTCGAACGATGCGCTGGGCCTCCACCCCGGATATGAAGCCGAACGGGAAGCGTGCCTCAATCTGATCGACACCAGGATGGTCGCTGACGGAATTGTCATCCCGCATGCTATCCTTGATGCGCCGTTCCCGCCCGCGCAAAAGCTCCGATATTACATCGAAGACGGAGCTGTACTGGACTACGATCCGAACGCATCCTGACGGTGACCGTCTCACGTTCGACGATCGTGCCGACTGGAGGCGGCTGACGGCCGCCCGCAATGCGGGTTATCGCCACAGTTGGAGCGAGTCCAGACCCGGCTCACCTGGGTTGGCCCGTCAGGAAGCGACCTTGCGCCGCGCGTTCGGATGGGCCACGAACCACGCATCGGGCAGCAGCTCTCCGAGCCGCTCCGCTGGATGGGTCGGCAGCCGCTCCAGCACATCCCGGAGATAGGCGAAGGAGTCGGCCCCGAGCCGTCTGCAGCTGCCCACGAAACTATACAGGACCGCCGCCGTGCGACCGCCCCGGTCACTCCCGACAAATAAGTAATTCATCCGGCCGATCGCCTGGGCTCGTAGCGTCCGCTCGGCGAGGTTGTTGTCGATGCTCAACTCACCGTCGCGGGTGTAGGTCTGCAAGCCCTGCCACTGGTTCCTGGCGTAGGCGATCGCCTTCCCTAGCGGGCTCTTCGGCAGCATCTGCCGGCACTGCTCGTCCAACCAGGCTTCGAACGCCGCCAGGAGGGGCACTGCGTCCCGCTGCCGGATTTCCCGAGGCTTCGCGGCCGGTAACGCACGGCACTCCGCCTCGATCCGGTAGAGCTGCCGGATCCGGGCCAACGCCTCGTGGGCCAGCACCGGCGCCGTGGTCCGGCACTCGTAGAACTTGCGGCGGACGTGGGCCCAGCAGGCTACCTTGATCACGCCCGGCTCGGTACAGATCCGGTCGTAACCCGAGAAGGCATCGGCCTGCAGGTAGCCTTGATAGCTGCCAAGGAACCGCTCGGGGCCGTCGCGTGTGCGGCGGGGCGTGAAGTCGTAGACTCTGAACGGGTTCCAGTCATCCCCGACGTAGACCAAGAACCGCCCGATCCTCGTCGCGGGTAGCGTCGGGTCCCAGACCGGCACGGTCGTATCATCGGTCCAGATAACCTTCGAGCTCCGGGCCAGCCCAGCCATGACATCGTGGAGCGGCCTGAGCACCTCGGCGGCCCGGGCCATCCATTCACAGAGTGTCGCTCGCGAGAGGGTGACGCCATGCCGGGAGAGGATGTCCTCCTGGCGGTACAGCGGCGGGTGGTCGCCGTACTTGCCGGTGATCACGTTGGCCAGCAGGCCCGGTCCGGGCAGGCCCTTGTCGATCGGCTGGGGCGGCTTCTCCAGGACGGCGAGGACCGCGTCGAGGGTCTTCGAATCAAAGCCGCGGGGAACCCGGACGGTCGGCCCGGAGGGCAGCACGATCTCGATCGGGGTCGACTCGGCGGGCTGATCGGCTTCCTCCGGCACGATCCGCACCGGCAGAAAGGCCGAGGAGAGAACCAGCTCGGTCGACCGGCTCGGACCTCCTCGGGGAGTTGGTTGCTCTCCCCAAGATGCTATCAGGCCCTGCAAGATGTCCTTGGAAAGACGGTTACATCGCGTCCTCCTGGAAGGATGGGGTCGGCCTCGGGGGGCCGGGTTGCTCGGGTTCCTCGGGCTGGTCGGGGTGGCCACGGTGTGCATCCGGATCATCTGCGGTTGAGCGGACAGGGGAAGCTCAGCCGAGGAGGAGCAGGGGAACAGATCGGGTCGGCCTAAGGGATGCGGCCCTCCGGACGTCATCAGGGTGGAGGCGATCTATCCCAGGCATCGGAGGTCCACCATGATCGGGGTCTTGCTGTTGGCGACGAAATTGGCCGGCGAACCGGGGGACGAGGTCGTCCGGGGCAACACCCGCTTCGCCCTCGACCTCTACGGGAAGCTCAGGGAAGAGCCTGGCAACCTGTTCTGCTCACCGTTCAGCATCTCGACGGGTCTGGCCATGACCTACGCCGGGGCCGGGGGCTAGACGGCCGAGCAGATGGCCGACGTCCTGCATTTCCCCCTGCCCCAGTCCGAACTCCACGGGGCGTTCTCGGATCTGGTCGCGGCGATGGACCCCGAGGGCAACGACCGCCTCGAGGTGGCGAACCGGCTGTGGGGACAGCGGGGCTACGACTTTCAGGACGACTTCCTGGCCCTCATCCGCGATCGTTACGGGGCCGAACTCGGCCAGGTCGACTTCGCCCGCGAGACAGATCAGGCCCGGCGGAGGATCAACGACTGGGTCGCCTAGCAGACCCAAGGCAAGATCGAGGAGCTGATCCAGCCGGGCGTCCTCGACGCGTCCACCCGCCACGTCCTGACCAACGCGATCTCTTTCAAGGGCCGATGGGTCCAGCCCTTCGACGCCAGGTCGACCCGAGAGGAGCCGTTCCGCGTCTCAGGGCGCCGGAGTGTCCCCGTGCCCATGATGTCCCGGCAGGGCCGCTTCCGCTACGCCGAGGGCGACGGACTGAAGCTGCTTGAGCTGCCCTACGGCGAGGGTGACCTGGCGATGGTCGTGTTGCTGCCCGACGAGGTCGAGGGGCTCGCCGAGCTGGAGGCCCGGCTGACCGCCGAGGACCTCGACCGGTGGCTCTCCGGCCTCGGGAGCAGGGAGGTTCAGGTCTCCTTGCCCCGCTTCACGATGCGATCGCGGTTCAAACTGGCCGAGACCCTGGAGTCGCTCGGCATGACGCTGGCCTTCTCCCCCGGCCGGGCCGACTTCTCGGGGATGGCCAGCCAGGACGCGTTGTCCATCTCGCAGGTGGTGCACGAGGGGTTCGTCGACGTCAACGAGGAGGGGACCGAGGCCACCGCCGCCACCGGCGTCGTCATGACGCGGACCTCCTCCGCCCCGAGCCGTCCGGTCGAGTTCCGGGATGATCACCCGTTCCTCTTCCTGATCCGGGACAGCCGGACCGGGAGCATCCTGTTCCTGGGGCGGCTGAAGGATCCCCAGGACTGACACCGACACCACCGGCCCGAACGATGGCGAGAACGCTCCGCGAATGGATCGGCACCAACTGGAAGGGACCGATCCGCCGCCGGGCGCCCGAGTCCCTCAGGGCTGGTGCTGGGGGATGCCCTTCGACTACGACCGGGCCTGCGGCATGATCACGGCCTTCTTGCCGCAGGCGGGGGGCGGGATGCTGGTCCGCTGGGGGTACGCCGAGGGCGTCGACCAGATCCGGGATGCCCTCGCGAGCGTCCCCTAGTTCCTCTGGGAGCCCTGGGGCGAGGAGTTCCTGGTCGGGCAGGGCCCCCTGCTCCGCTTCAACGCGGCCAGCCCGGGTAGTGCCCGCCTGAGGGTGGATACGCTATGGACGAGGAGTCGGTCGAGGTCGGGCGTCTCGAAGACTCGCTACCCGCTGGTAGCAATCGGGTCGAGACGGACGACTACAGGCCCGACGAGGAGATCTGGCTTGTCCTCCATCGGCTCAGGAAGGTCGTGCGATGGCCGGCTCCTACCTGGAGAGAAACGTGGGCTTGGTCAGACTCCATCGGTCTGTTCCGTTAAGCAGCTCGACGTAATGTCCGGTGTGCGATGTCGCCGAGACTCCCCACGTCCCGACGTCCCATGAGAATGGGGGCCTATCGGTGAATGACCTCACCTACTTCGAGCGACTCGTCGCGTCAGCCCACCGGATCGCCCGGCACCCCTGGCACCCCGGCAAGGAGCAGGCGATCGACCTAGCCGTCGAGGGGCTCGTGATGGCGGTCCTCATCGACTCCGAAGAGCGGGTCGTGCTGGGAGGCCGCTCGAATGCGGCCTGACGGTCGCTATGACTCCGCGATCTTGCTCCGAATCGCTCCCAGGTCGCGGGCGATCCCCACCAGGAGGAGACTCGACCGGGCTCGGCGTCGGTATGAGAACTATACGTCGTGCCAATCGGGGGCTTGGACGGAGCCGGGAGGAGCCTGTGGCCACTAAAGATGTCCGAGATGTGTGGGATGGGAGGGCACGGGATCAACACTCGGACCAGATACCCCCCGGTGGATGCCACACACTATAGGGGACGCATGAGCACTGGAGGGATCAAGGTCATGTGCCCTCACAACCCATGCCTCATGTCCCCGGATCGCCAATCATGCGGCCAGGCTGAGCAGCCCCTGCTGACCAGCACCCAACTATCAGTCCCCATGCCAGCTGGGTGGCCAAAATCCGGGGCGGCGATCCCTCAGAATGATTCGTGGCACTTGCTACAGCGGGGGGGCGGGCCTGCCCTGGTGACAGGGCAAGGCCGTTCCCGCAGCCATGCGGCACGATCCGCGAACGGCCCAGCGAGGCGATGCCCGTGCCGCCGTCGCACCCTGAGCTGGCGCCGGCGTCGTCTGCACCGGTATCAGGGCGAGGCCCCGGTGGCCCGACGCGATCCGTTCGTCGGCGCAGAGGGCCGGATCCTGCTAGTAGTCGGCCACCGATGACTTGAGGGCTGTGTCGGAATCGGTTCTCCTGGGGCGATAACCGCTTCAGGAGAACCGACTTGAAGAAGTACATCGTCACGCTGACGGCCGAGGAACGCCAGGACCTCCACGAGCTCATCGCGGCGGGGAAGGCCGCCGCGAAGAAGCTGGCCCACGCCCGCATCCTGCTCAAGGCCGACGCCGCCGAGGGCGGCCCCGCCTGGCCCGACGGGCGGATCGCCGAGGCCGTCGAGGTCAGCGTCGCCACCATCGAGCGGGTCCGCCAGCGGTTCGTCGAGCAGGGCCTGGAGGCGGCCCTGGTCCGCAAGAAGCAGGCCCGCCCCAGCCGAGAGCGGGCCCTGGACGGGCGGGCCGAGGCGCAGTTGATCGCCCTGGCCTGCTCCGCGCCGCCGGACGGCCGCAAGGCCTGGACGATGCGGCTGCTGGCCGACACGCTCGTCGAGCTGGAGGTCGTCCCCACGATCTCCGACGAGACGGTGCGGCGCGCTTTGAAAAAAGCGAACTGAAGCCGCACCTGAAGGAGCAGTGGTGCATCCCGCCGGAGGCGAACGCCGAGTTCGTGGCGGCGATGGAGGACGTGCTGGACGTCTACCACCGCCCCTACGACGAGAAGCGGCCGCTGGTCTGCCTCGACGAGGCGAGCAAGCAACTCCTCGGCGAGGTGATCCAGCCGATCCCGGCCGCCCCCGGCCAGCCGGGGCGGTTCGACTACGAGTCCGTCCGCAACGGGACGGCCAACCTGTCCATGATCTCCGAGCCGCTGCTGGGCTGGCGGGCGGTGAAGGTAACCGAGCGTCGGACGGCGGTGGACTTCGCCGAGGTGGTCCGCTGGCTGGTCGAGGAGGTGCACGCGGAGGCGGAGAAGGTCGTCCTGGTGATGGACAACCTGAACACGCACAAGCTGGCCTCGCTGTACGAGGCCTTCCCGCCGGAGCAGGCGAGGCGGATTGCCGAGCGATTGGAGATCCATCACACGCCGAAGCATGGCAGCTGGCTGAACATGGCGGAGATCGAGCTGTCGGTGCTGGCCCGGCAGTGCCTGGATCGACGGATCGAGTCGCCCGAGGAGCTTCGCCGCGAGGTGGAGGCGTGGGAGGAGGACCGCAACGAGCGTGGGGTCGAGGTGGAGTGGCAGTTCACCACGGCGGACGCCCGGATCAAGCTGCACCGGCTATACCCGACAACTCAATAGAGGTCGACTACTAGTGGTCGGCCACTGACGACTTGAGGGATGGGCTGCAATCGGTTCTCCTGGAGCCCTAACCGCTTCAGGAGCATCGACATGAAGAAGTACATCGTGACGCTCACCGCCGACGAACGCCAGGCCCTCCTCGATCTCATCTCCGCCGGCAAGGCCTCCGCTCTGAAACTGGCCCATGCCCGCATCCTCCTCAAGGCTGATGCCGCCGAGGGCGGGCCCGCCTGGCCCGACGACCGCATCGCCGAGGCCGTCGAGGTCTCTGTCGCCACCATCGAGCGGGTCCGCCAGCGGTTCGTCGAGCAGGGCCTGGAGGCCGCCCTGGTCCGCAAGACGCAGGCCCGTCCCAGCCGCCAGCGGGCCCTCGACGGCCGGGCCGAGGCGAAGTTGATCGCCCTGGCCTGCTCGGAGCCCCCCGACGGCCGCAAGGCCTGGACGATGCGATTGCTGGCCGACAAGCTCGTCGAGTTGGAGATCGTCCCCTCGATCTCCGACGAGACGGTGCGCCGCTCTTTGAAAAAAGCGAACTGAGGCCGCATCTGAAGCAGCAGTGGTGCATCCCGCCGGAGGCGAACGCCGAGTTCGTGGCGGCGATGGAGGACGTGCTGGAGGTCTACCACCGGCCCTACGACGAGACGCGACCGCTGGTCTGCCTCGACGAGGCGAGCAAGCAACTGATCGGCGAGACGGTCGTGCCGATCCCGGCAGCGCCAGGGCGGCTCGAGCGGTTCGATCACGAATACGTCCGCAACGGGACGGCCAACCTGTTCATGGTGACGATGCCGCTGCTGGGGTGGCGTGCGGTCCACGTCACCGAGCGTCGGACGGCGTTGGACTTCGCCGAGGTGGTGCGTTGGCTGGTGGAGGAGGTGCACGAGGAGGCGGAGAAGGTCGTGCTGGTGATGGACAACCTGAACACGCACAAGATCGCCTCGCTGTACGAGGCGTTCCCGCCGGAGCGGGCCCGTCGGATCGCCGGGAAGTTGGAGATCCACCACACGCCGAAGCACGGGAGTTGGCTGAACATGGCGGAGATCGAGCTGTCGGTGCTGGCGAGGCAGTGCCTGGACCGGCGGATCGAGTCGAGCGAGGAACTGAAGCGGGAGGTCGCGGCGTGGGAGGAGGACCGCAACGAGCGGATGGTGGGCATTCGGTGGCAGTTCACCACGGCGGATGCCCGGATCAAACTGCACCGACTATACCCGGCAACTCAATAGCGGACGACCACTAGCCGACTCGCGCCCGCAACACCCCGGAGGTCGACGCCTACATCCGGCGCGAGTACCGCAAGGGATGGTCGCTCTCGTGAAACACGACTACGTCGGCTCATTCGCAGCCTGGTCGTTTCGAAGTGGGTAATGTGCGGCAGGCACCTTTTTCCGAGGCCGCGAGCCGTGCGCGTTCGGGAACGACAGACGCATCTGTTGCGTCTTCCGGTGATTCCTGATGCGAGGAACCAGGCCCGCGAAAATGGCGTATCTCACCTCCTTGAAACGACTTGTGTTCTGGATGCCAGGCGGATCGTCGAAGGGTCAAGCGCGTCTTTGTAGGCGGAAGGCGCATGCGCCACCAGCCGACCGGGCCAGCCCGGCAACCAGCGCCAGTGCTGACGGCCCAGTATCACACGCATATAATCAGGCCGGTCATCCGCACCACGACAGACCGATTTCCGATCGCGGGGTTGCCGGCTCACGATCGACCTCGCGCGGAGTGTACCATGGACGCCGACCGCCACCTCCTCTTCGGCCTGCTGGCACTGCAAAACGGGTTGATCCAGCAGGCCCAGCTCGTCGCCGCGTTCCACGCCTGGACCTGCGACAAGGCGCGATCCCTCGCCGACCAACTGATCGCGCTGGGGTATCTCAACGCCGCCCAGCGAGCCGCCGTCGAGGCCCTGGCGGCCCTGCACGTCGAGGCCCACGGCGGCGACGTGGAGCAGAGCCTCGCCGCCGTCCCCGCCGGCCGATCGACGCGAGAACGTCTGGCCGACCTGGGCGACCCGGACCTCGAGGCGACGCTGAGCCGTGTCGCGTCCGGACACGGCTCGACCGAGGATGGCGAGGCCGACCGAACGGCCAGCTACGCCGTCGGCGCCGCCACGTCCGACGGCCAGCGGTTCCGCGTGCTGAGGCCGTATGCCCGCGGCGGCCTGGGCGCCGTATTCGTGGCGATCGACGAAGAGCTTCACCGTGAGGTGGCGCTGAAGCAAATCCTCGACCACCATGCCGATGACCCAACCAGCCGGCAGCGGTTCCTCCTCGAGGCCGAGGTCACCGGCGGCCTGGAGCATCCGGGCATCGTGCCGGTCTACGGGCTGGGCAGTTACGTCGACGGCCGCCCCTACTATGCCATGCGGTTCATCCGCGGCGACAGCCTCAAGGAGGCCATCGACCGCTTCCACTCCAATGGGGCGTTGAAGTCCTCGCCCGGGCGCCGCTCGCTGGGACTGCGCAAGCTGCTCCGGCGGTTCACCGACGTCTGCAACGCCATCGAGTATGCCCACAGCCGGGGGGTGCTGCACAGGGACATCAAGCCGGGCAATATCATCGTGGGCAAGCACGGCGAGACGCTGGTCGTCGACTGGGGGCTGGCCAAGGCCACCGGCGAGGCCGAGCCGGGCTCCGAGGAGCGGACGCTCGTCCCCAGCTCGTCCGGCGGCAGCTCCGAGACCTTGCCCGGCAGCGCCCTGGGCACGCCGGCCTACATGAGCCCCGAGCAGGCGCGGGGCGACCTGGAGCACCTGGGACCTTGGTCGGACGTCTACAGCCTGGGCGCGACCTTCTATTGCCTCTTGACCGGCAAGCCGCCGCTGGAGGGAGACGACATCGGCAAGCTGCTCCGCGCGGTCCAGCGCGCGGAGTTCCCTCCGCCCCGACAGATCGACCAGTCGATCGACGCGGCGCTGCAGGCGGTCTGCCTCAAGGCGATGGCCCTCCAGCCCGAGGACCGCTACGCCACGCCGCGGCTGCTGGCCGAGGACATCGAGCGATGGATGGCCGACGAGCCGGTCACCGCCTGGCGCGAGCCCGTGTCGCGGTGGTTGCTGCGCTGGCTGACCCGGCACCGCACGGGGGTGACGGCGGCCGGTGCGGCGCTGCTGGTGGCCCTGGCCGGCACGGCCGCGGTGCTGGCGGTCCAGACGCGGGCCAACGCCGACTTGAACCGCGCCAACACCGACCTGGAGGTCGCCAACCAGAAGGTGACCCGGATCAACACCGCGCTGGCCGCCTCCAACGAGCGGGAGCGAGCCCGCTTCGCCCTGGCTCAGGAGGCGATCCGGACCTTCCACACCGGGGTCAGCGAGGACGTCCTGCTGAAGCAGGAGGAATTCCAGGCGCTGCGGGCCAAGCTGCTGCGCGAGGCACGGGAGTTCTACCGCAAGCTCGAGGGGCTCTTGCAGGGGCACGCGGATCGCGACTCGCGCCTGGCCCTGGGCCGGGCCTATCTCGAGGTCGGCGAGCTCACGAAGCAGCTCGACTCGATCGAGGAGGCGCAGACGGTCCTCCGGCGCGCCCTGGTTTTATTCGAGGCCCTGGCTCGCGAGGACCCGGCCGATGCGGAGCCGCGGCGCTCGCTCGCGCTTGGCCTGAGATCCCTCGGGGAGATCCTGACGGGGGTCGGGCGGAATGCCGACGCACTCGAGGCGCACGGACGATCGAGGGATCTCCTCCGGGCGCTGGCCGAGGCCGATCCCGCCGACCGTCGGCTACGGGGCGAGTGGGCCCGTTCCGAGATGTACTATGGGATGTCCCTCTCATCCAACCACCGCCCACCGTCCCAGGTGCTGGAAGCGGCCGAACGGGCGCGGTCAATCCTGGAGGCCGCGACGGGGGGCGACCCCCTATCCGTGGATCTCCAAAGCGACCTGGCGGACCTGTACGGTGCCCTGGCAATCGCTCTGGGAGCAGCCGGCCGCGGGGAGGAGGAGAGGACGGCCTACGAACGAGCACGCGACCTGGGCGAGGCGCTCTTCCGGGCGAATCCCGAGGACGCCGACATCGGCCACGAATTGGCCAGGAACCTCGGCAACATGGGAATCTGCTTGGCCGCCGCCGGTCGACTTCCCGAGGCGCTGGCGGCCTTCGACCGGGCGCAAGAGGTCCTCAAGGCGGTGGAGGGCTCCAATCCAACCCTCCTGCGCCTCCCCGCGGCCTCGGCCTGGATCGACACCTCGGCCGCTTTCGTCCTGATCGCGCTCGGGCGGGATGAGGAGGCACTCGCGGCGCTCGGGCGGGCTGGGGCCGCCCGCGAGGTCCTGATCAAGGCGAACCCGGCCGTCACGCGCAACCGCGAGCAATTGATCCTGACGCACCGCCAGACCGCCGACATTCACCGCCGGTCCGGGCGGATGGCGGAGGTGCTGGCGTCGCTCAAGCTGGCGCAGGAAAACGCGGCGAGCTTGGCCGACGCCCACCCGGAGAACCGCGGATACCGGCAAGATCTCGTCGCGGCCTACGCCGACCTCGGTGACGTCCACGCCGCGATGGGCAAGCCCGCGGAGTCATCGGCGACGTACGACGCGGCGCTCGCGATCGGTCGCCAAATCGCCCAAGCCGACCCTGCGACGGCCTCGCTTCAGTCCGACTTGGCGACCACATTCCGCCGCCGCGGGATTGCGATGCAGAAATTCGACCGGCCCGCCGACGCGGTGCGGGACTTCCGCCGAGCGATCACCCTCCTCCAGGAGCTGACGGAGCCGACTCCGGGGGATTATTACAACATCGCGTGTTCCCAATCGCTGCTGGCCGGCCTCGCCGCCGAGGCTGGTTCCGGCCTGACGTCCGACGCCGTCCGGGCCGAGGCCGATCACGCGATGGCCACCCTGCACCGGGCTGTCGCCCTCGGCTGGCGGGACGCGGCCTGGGCACGGATCGACTCGGACCTCGACCCGATCCGGTCGCGATCCGACTTCCAGCTCCTGATGATGGACCTGACCTTTCCGGCCGACCCGTTCGACCGCGGCGACTGAGCGGCGCCGCCTGGCCGGGCTTCTCCCGCTCGTTTCCCCGGCTTCTCGATCAGGAAACGACCACCCGTGGACGGCCAAGCCGGCGGCCTCGTGCCGACTGCATCTTCCGGGGCAGAAGGCGAACTTCTGAACGTTCGAACATTGGAGGCTGCCGCTTATGGCCACTGTTCATCGCGAGGGCGACGTCCTTCGGTCCAGCATTCAGGCCGGAATGCTATTGAGGCACGCTGGCTCCTGGGCATCGGAAGAAGCACCTGGGACAGCCAGCCCCGATGGGAGTGGCCCGATCCCGGGGAGATGTTTCAACGATCGATCGTTCCGACCGGGCAAGAAAAGCGCTCTTCCGCGTCTGCCGCCGGGTCGGCGACGACGCGGGCGGAGCAGGGGGAAACGCGGCGTGCGGCTGCCATCCTCGACCGCTCCAAGAGGCTTGTTGCGGTGTGACACCGCAAGTGCTACGTGTCTATCCATCCAGAACGCCTGCTGTGGCCGCAGGGATCTCTGTGGCGGCACACTGTGAATAAGCCCAATTCCCCCTGCTGGCTCCTCAGGGGCTCGGAGGGCCGGCTCCTGCCCCCTCGCCCGACCCCTGGAGCGGTCTGCGCCGTTGAAGTACGATACGGCCCACCGCCGGTGTGCCACGCCATGCCGCCGGCGTGTTCGCCTTCGCCGGCGCGCACCCCGGATGGGCGTCGGCGACTACACGGAGCCGGGCGCCCTTGCTCGATTGAGCGAGCAAGGGCGCCCGGGATGGCCCAGGGGGGCCGGCCGACGGCCCGGTGAGATGCAATCCCCCGGAGGAGCCCGCGCCCATGAGCAACGCCGGCGGCCGACCCCGACTCGCGGGCGTGTACCCCGTCTTCCAGACGCCGTTCCACGAGGACGAATCGATCGACTTCGACACGCTGGAGGCCGAGTTCCGCTGGATCTTCGACCAAGGCGCCGACGGGATCGTGATGGCGATGGTCTCGGAGGTCCTCCGGCTCTCAGGCGAGGAGCGGCGGCGGCTCGCCGAGCACGCCTGCCGGTTGGGGCGGGGGCGGGGGGCCGTCATCATCAGCGTCGGGGCCGAGAGCGCCCGGGTGGCGGAGGAGTTCGCGCGACACGCCGAGTCGGTCGGCGCGGACGCGCTGATGGCGATCCCGCCGATCTCGGTGGCGGTCACCGAGCCGGAGCTGCTGCGCTACTACGAGCGGCTCCTGCGGGCCGTCGCGATCCCGCTGGTCGTGCAGGACGCCAGCGGGTACGTCGGCCGGCCGATGTCGATCGCGATGCAGGCCCGGCTGCTGGAGGAGTTCGGCGATCGGGTGCTGTACAAGCCCGAGGCGGCCCCGATCGGACCGCGTTTGACGGAGCTCCGCGAGGCGACCGGCGGGAGGGCCCGCGTCTTCGAGGGGAGCGGAGGCATCGCCTTGGTGGACAGCTACCGCCGCGGGATCGTGGGCACGATGCCGGGGGCCGAAATCGTCGACGCGATCGTCGCCCTCTGGCGGGCCCTGCAGGCCGGCGACGAGGCGCGCATCTACCGGCTCTCGACGCCGATCGCCTCGCTCGTCGCCCTGCAAACGGGGCTCGACGGGTTCCTGGCCGTGGAGAAGTACCTGCTCGTCCGGCGGGGCGTGTTCCGCAACGCGATCGCCCGCGGGCCCGTCGGCTACCACCTGGACGACGAGACGCGTCGAGAGGTCGATCGCCTGGATTCGCTCCTCCGCGACGCGGTCGAGGCCGCACGCTGAGCGCCCGCCGGCGCACCGCCCGACGGAGGGCTCGATGCGGATTACCGAGGTGGAGGCCATCTCCGCGGCGACCGGGGGTACGGGGCCGCGGCGGCGACGGACGACCCACCTGGAATGGCCCGGAGCGTCATACCCATGATCATCGACGTCCACAGCCACGCCTGGCGGTACCCGGATCACTTCACCGACGACTTCCGGCGGCAGGCGCGCCGGGCGAAGGCGGGCGAGGAGCTCGACCTGACTGTCCGTCATGAGGACTATCGGCGGGGCTCCGTCCCCGACGTGCGGACGATCGTCTTCGGCGGCAAGGCGCGGCTGAGCGGCCTGTGGGTTGAGGACCGGTATGTGGCCGATTACGTCGCCGCGCACCATGACTCGCTCATCGGCTTCCTCTCGCTCGACCCGACGCAGGACGGCTGGGAGCGGGAGCTCCGCGAGGGGCACGAGGAGCTCGGCCTGTGCGGCATCAAGCTCATGCCGATGTACGCCGGGTTCCGCCCCGACGACGAGCGGCTCGACCCCCTCTGGTCCTATGCGACCCGGCATCGCCTGCCGGTCCTGCTGCATACCGGGACGACCTTCGTCTCCCAGGCGCCGCTGGACTGCACGCTGCCCCGCCTACTCGACCGGGTCGCCATCCGCTTCCCCGACCAGAAGCTCATCCTGGCCCACCTGGGGCACCCCTATGAGGGGGAATGCGTGGCGGTGATCCGCAAGCATCCGAACGTCTATGCCGACCTCAGCGCCCTGCACTACCGGCCGTTCCAGCTCTACCACAGCCTGATGCTGGTGCAGGAGTACGGCGTCTGGGACAAGGTCCTCTTCGGCACCGATTTCCCCTTCACCACGGTCCGGGCGTCCCTCGACGGGCTGCGTGGGTTGAACGGCCTTGTCGAGGGGACGGGGCTCCCGCGGCTGGACCCCGAGGCGATCGAGGGAGTGATTTGCCGCGACAGCCTGAGCCGGCTCGGGTTGCATTCGACCGGATGAGGCCGCGAGGTGGGGCCGGTAGGTCAAGGCATCTTCGGACGGAACACCGCCCCGTGGCTCCATGGGCAACGAAGGTATCATTCATCGAAATGGCCGTTCACCATGCAACAGTGCCCAGGAGACCCGGGACGAAACAGGGCCGTGGCCTGTCGCGTCCGGCGGCGGCCGCGGGCGGAGCAGGGGCAATCGGGTGGGGTGCAGGAATCGACCCCGATCGATTCACGAGACATTATCTGATGTGACAAGCCACCAGGACGACTCCCGTGCCCGCAGGAACGTCCCTGGAGGCAGGCGAAAATCTCACAGTGGAAGGCCCTGGGCGCCGCCAGCGGGCGCCTGAGGGGCTCGTGGAGGCGATCCGACCTGGTTCCCCACCGCGAAGGGCGATCGCAGTCGCCAGCATGTCCTCGAATCGACCCGGTTTGGCCGCTCGAGCGCGACCGGATACGGTTCCAACCTCCCATGGCCCCGGGCCGGCCGCAGGCCATCGCCTCGTCGCCGCCCACGATTCATTCAGACATGACGATCGACCCTCCGCCGTGGCCGCCCCGGAGCCCGACTCCCGCCAGAGGATCTCCGTCGGATCGCTCCTTCGCCCGATCCCGGCGGCGTCAGCTCAAAGACGCCGACGACTCGCGGGGCCGCCTCCCACACGTCCCACTTGCTCATGGTGATCCCCCAGCCTTCCGCTTCCAGTTCCTCCAACAGGCGGACACTCATGCCCCGGAGCGGGTCCGAGAGCAACCCCCCCCCCATTCGCCAGGTTCGACGCGAAGATCCGGTGGAGATGAGGGTGCAGCGCCTCGCCGTAGAGGATGTCCGAGCCGATGATCCAGGCGCGGCGACGATCGTCGCCCCAGGCCGTCCAGTCCGCAAGGCGGTATTCGACCGATCGGACGCCGTTCCGCTCGCCGTTATGCCTGCACAGCTGAATGACCAGCTCATCGCGGTCCGTCTGAACCACCCGCGCACCGAGCGACGCGGCGACGATCCCCGGCAGGCCCGTGCCCGCCCCCAACTCGAGCACACCCCGCCCGCGGAATTCCGCCGCCCGGTCGGCGATCTCGTGGGCCGGGGCGATGGCCGAGGGCCAGAGGGCGAGCCCGTAGGGTAGGCGATTCGTCTTCCTGACGATCGCACGCGTCTCGTCCTCATCGGTCAAAACCGCGCCCGTGTGCAGGACCGACCACTCGCGCCCGCCTTGGCGGAGGCGGTAGTCGAACAGGGGGAACTTCCCGTCGGACGTGTCCGGCGCCTTGTCAGCGTTATCGCTCATCCTGGCCTCGAGGTCTGAGCTCTTCAGTCCGCCCGATCCTCGGGTCTCCTCCTCACAAGGGACGCATCGTGCTCGAAGCGGGACAGGCCATTGCCGGCAAGCTCCAACCGGGATAGCGTGCAGAAGAAGGCGACATTCGCCAAGGATAGTCTGATTTGAGGAGCTCATGATGATCAGGTTCTCGGTTCGGCTGTGTGCGATCGCCTTGCTGGGCATCAGCGTCTCGGGGTGCAAGTGGGGCGGCGGTGGCGGGGCGAGCCCCGAGGGCCCCGGCCCCGACCGCAACGCCCTGGTGATCGAGGACGACCCCTTCGGGGAGGCGACCCGGGAGGTCGCCTATCTCGACCAGGGCTGGTCGCCCCGGGACAGCCAGCGATTCTACTTCACCTCGCAGGGCACCCAGATCCTGCCCTACGACTGGTTCCTCGTCCTGGAGCAGCCGGATGGCGAGGGGCTCTTCCGCGACAATCAATACATGCTCCGATTCCGCTTCCTGCCCCAGCGGCCCGACGAGATGAACCCGCACGGCCTCCCGGTGGGCTTCGTCAAGGACGAGGGACGCGACCGGGGCTGGCTGGGCATCACCTGTGCCGCGTGTCACACGACCCAGGTCGACCACGAGGGCGTCGGATACCGCATCGACGGGGCCCCGGCGCTGGCCGACGTGCCGTCCTTCATCCTCGAGCTGACCGAGGCCCTGGAGCAGACCCGCGAGGACGACTCCAGATTCGACCGGTTCGCCGCCCGCGTGCTAGACCGGGACACGCCGGGGCGCCGTGAGGTGCTGAGGCGGCAGCTCGACATCGTGATCGACCGGCGGGAGGGGTACAACGCGCGCAACTTCCCGCCCGACAAGCCGGCCGGCTACGGGAGGGTCGACGCCCTCGGGGCCATCCTGAATGAGGTCTTCCACGAGGCCGTGAGGGATGAGCAGACGCCGCCGACGGCCAACACCGAGCCGGCGGATGCCCCCGTGAGCTACCCGTTCCTCTGGGACACGCCGCAGCACGACAAGGTGCAGTGGGTCGGCAACGTCGAGAACGGCGGCCTGCTCGACATCGGCTCCCTGGGCCGGAACGTCGGCGAGGTGCTCGGAGTGTTCGCCGACCTCGAGCTGGAGCGGGAGCCCGTCCCGCCCGGCTATCGCTCCAGCGTCCGGGTGAAGAACCTCCGCGCCCTGGAGGACTGGGTGCGGACCCTCTGGTCCCCGCAGTGGCCGGATGGCTTCCCGGAGATCGACGGGGAGAAGGTGGCCGCGGGCGAGGCCCTGTACCGGCAGCATTGCCTCGACTGCCACCGCCCCATCGATCGCACCGACCCCGGCCGGCGGGTCGAGGCGGTCCTGAGGGCGGTCGGGACCGATCCCCGGACCGCGGACAACTTCTGGCTCCGCGGCGGCGAGACGGGCAAGCTCGAAGGGGCGTTGGTAAAGGTCATCAACCCGCTGGCCGGCCGGCTCGGCGAGCGGGCCGCGGGGGCGGCGATGCTCAACCACGCCGTCATCGGCACGATCATCGGCTCGGCCTTCGAGGCCCCCGAGGACGCCCTGACGCAGGTCGAGTTCGGCGAACGGCCCGTCGCCGTCGCCCGGGCCCTCCTAGGCGGTGTCTACAAGGCCCGCCCGCTCAACGGCATCTGGGCCACCGCCCCCTATCTGCACAACGGCTCGGTGCCGAGCCTCTACCAGCTGCTGCTGCCGGCCGAGGAACGGGTCCGGTCGTTCAGCGTCGGCTCGCGCCAGTTCGACCCGGAGCATGTCGGCTTCCGCACCGATGCCCCCGGCGTCTTCCAGTTCCGCACCCACGATGAGAGAGAGGAGCCGATCCCCGGCAACTCCAACGCCGGTCACGAGTACGGCACGGAGCTGTCGGGCGAGGAGCGATGGCAGCTGGTCGAGTACCTCAAGACGCTCTGATCCGCGTTCGCGGGCATCCAAACGGTCCGGGCGGGCCCGCGGATGGAGACGAGTTCCATGCGATTTTAACCTTTCGCAGCGACTCGTCCTGTGGCTGGCCCGCAGGGGCCTCTGGCACGAGCGGGGCCTCGTGGTCGTCGACGTTCTAATCGAGCACGACGAGCAGCTCATCGGCCCGCTGATCGCCTTCCATGCCCCGGGCCACACGGCCTCCTACTGGCCCGAGGCCGAGGCCCTCTACCTTGGGGACGCCGTGGTCACCTGGCCGCGTTTCGTACTGGGCTGGAAAGGGGAGCGTGGGAGGCCCGTCCGCACCCTCGCCACCGGCCACGGCTCTCCAGTCCTGACCGAGGGCGGCCTCCGCGACCTCAAGCGGCTCCTGAGAACAGTAGGATGAATGACGTGCTCTTCGGTGGTTGTCCGATAGGCCTCCTCCCTTGTTGGTGGAAGAGATGATGGTAAGGGGACACTCACCTTCCGGGGGAGACCAGACAATAGAGGGGACGTATGGGCACCGGAGGGGTCCAGATCATGGACCATCACGACCCATGCTTGATGTCCCATCTTGCCCCATGTTTCTGGCATGGCGAGCAAGCTGGCTTCGACCCGATTGTCGCTGATCCACGAGCTGGCCCGCAGGGCCCTGGTCGGCTCGGGCCCGCCCGAGGAGGCCATGGCTCGCGGAGCGGCTCTGGGGTCGCTCGCCGGCCTGGGGCGGCGGCCACGGGGCGTGATGGCGGTCCGTTGCCCCGCCTGCGGCGGGACTGAGGCATGCGGGAGTGTGCCGATCCGTGGTCCTGCGGCCCTTCGATCCCGAGCAGCCTGGCCCGCAGCGACGCCCGCTCCTCCTCGTTGATTGCGCCAGCTTCCGCGAGCTGCCGGACCAGCACCAGATCGGCGCGCAGGTCGCCGGGGCTCAGCGGCTCCTCCAGGCTCTTGGCCTTCCTGGCCAGCCATTCCTCCTGGGTGACTATCCCCTCGCCGAGCAACTGGGCCAGCGTGGATAGCTCGTGGTGCAGCGCCGGCATCGAGCCTTCGTCGTACATCATACCCATGGGCATCACTGGGGTCGGGGTCGCCTATTTCTCGACCCACTCAGCATGGGCCGTGGGCGGTGGCAGCGGGGTGGCCTCGACCGTCGCGTGGATGTCCTCGCGGCCCAGGCGAGGTAGAGCAGGAAGACGCCCGCCGGGATGGCGAGGATCAACAACAGCACCAGGCCGTAGCGCTGCTCCAGCCGGGCAATGCGCGCATCGAGTTCCAGCTGCCGCACTCGCGGCGATGTGAATCCGGGATTCGGTCGAGATTGCCGAATATTCCGCCAATGTTCGAAGGGGGGCCGCTACCTAAACGCTTGGCCAGATCGAACCTTGCGGCGATCCGTCGTACAATCCGCTCTGAGCCCAATACGCCCCAGAGGCGGACCGAGCGATGATCGACACCCAGGACAGGATCGAGGCGGTCGCGGAGGAGCTGGACGAGGCCCGCCGCGTGCTCGAAGCGGCCCGCGCGACGTTGCTCCGGGCGGAGGAAGGGGGGGCCGAACCGGACGCGCTCCGGCGGGCGGCCGCCCGGATCGACCGGATTGCCGCCGAGGTCGCGAGGATCGAGCGGGTCTGCGCCGGGCGGCTGCCGGAGGCGAGCGGGGTGGGGTGACGCGACCGCCACCGCCACCCGCCCGGCTCCGCTCAAATCAGCCGGCATCGAGGCAGCCCCTTCCTACCTCGCCGGCCGTGGCCTCGGCCGCCGGGATCATCGGGCCGGCCCCGAAATCCTCGCCGGCACGCCCCGTAGCCGGTGCGAGGGCCAACCCACCGAGCAGTGCGATGACGGCGACCGCGGCGACGACCATCGCGAGGGCGACCGGGAGCGAGGCCGCGTCCGCCAGCGCCCCGATCGCCGGCGGCCCGGCCAGGAACCCGAGATACCCGACCGTCGAGGTGGTGGCGATCCCCGACACCGCCGCCACGCCCGGCACCCGGGACGCCGCGCGGAACAGCACCGGCACGACGTTGGCCAGCCCGGCGCCCACCAGCCCGAGGCCGATGACCGCAGGGATCGGATGGCCCATCGCCAACGCACCCCCCAGGCCGGCGGCGGCAAGCCCGGCGCCGCCACGGAGCAGGGCCGCGTCCCCGGCCGCCCGGCTCAACCGGTCGCCCAGGAACCGGGCCGCCGTCATGCCCAGCGAGTAGGCGGCGAATCCCAGCGCGGCCGCCCAGGCGGGGGAGCCGAGCGACTGGCGGAGATAGACGGCGCTCCAGTCGGCCATCGCCCCTTCGCCGACGAGGCCCAGGAAGGCGAGCACGCCGAGCAGGAGCAGACCGCGCCGGGGCAGGCAGACCCTGCCCTCGTCGCGCAGGGCAGGTGCGTCCGGCAGACGGGGGATGGCCGCCAATAACAGCGCCATGAGCACGGCCCCGGCGCCGGCAAGGGACGCGACCGGCCCCACGCCCAGGGCCGCCAGGCCCGCAGCCGAAGCCGACCCTGCCAGGGGCGCCGAGGCTGAACAGCCCGTGGATCGAGGAGAGGATCGGGCGGCCGACGATCCCCTCGACATGGACGGCCAGGGCGTTGCCCGTCACCCCGAGCACGCCGGTCGCCGCCCCGTATACCGCGAGCGCCCCCATCAGCGCCGGCCGGTCGGGCGCGAGCGGGATGAACGGGAGCACGACGCAGAAGACCGCCGTGGCGCCCCAGGCGAGCCGCCGGGTGCCGACGAGAGGGGCAATCCTCCCGGCCGCCGGCATCGCCACCATGGCGGCGAGGGCCGACATGAGCAGCGCCACCCCGAGGGAGGCTTCGTCCAGGCCGAGCGACGTCTGCACCTCGGGGATGCGCGTCACCCAGCTGCCGACGGCGCCGCCCAGGATGAAGAACAGCGCCCCGACCGCGATCCTGTGGCCCGCGGTCTCAGTTGCCCCCGCCTCGCTCATCCCGACCCCTCGCGGTTCCGCTGTACCTTGAATAGCCACGGCAACCTTCCGTCGCGCCGTTTTGGCGAATCCTATGCCCGACTCGTGCCAAGGCTGCCGGCCGGGCAAGATTGCCGAAGGCAATGACGCTACCCGTGACCGAATTCCAGGCGAAGAAGGGCGCATCGCTCGGACAGGGAGCATCGGCACGCCGGCGCCAGCATCCGGACGGAAGCCCGATCCTTGGGCGACATGGCCAGGTTGGCGGCATGCGATGGCGATCCGTGTATTCGACGGAGGCGACGGCCTGCTGCCTTACGCCGGACGGCGACGCACGATATACGCCGAACTGCGCGGATCTTGCCCCGTCGCCACGCGCTGTTAACATGGGCAAAGGCATCGACCCGCAGCACCCAAGCGAATACATCCAATGGCGCGCAAATCTTCCCGAGCCTCGCAAGCCGATACCGGAACCGTCAGCCAGGACGAACTCGAGGGCACGGAACCGGACACCGAGGGGACGGACGACGGCGGCCTGTCCAAGTCCGAGGCGATCCGCCGGGCCCTATCGGCTGGGGTCGAGAGCCCGAGCGAGGGGGCGCAGTATGTCCGCGATCACTTCGGCATCGAGGTGACGCCGCAGCATTTCAGCGCCTCCAAGGCCCAGCAGAAGAAGCGGCAGGAGAAGGGCGGCGCACCCAAGGCGAGACGCGGCCGGAAGCCGAAGGTCGAGCCGGAAGGCGGGTACCTCGCCCCGCCGCCGAAGACGCAGGCGGTCGACAGCCAGCCCGATCTGCTCGCGGCGCTCGAAGCGATGAAACCGCTGGTCGACAATCTCGGCAAGGCGCAGGTCCATCGCCTCGTCGACCTGCTGGGATGACACGCCGTTGAAGCCTCTCTTTCCCATCCTCGTCACCGCCGGCTTCAGCGCCGTCGGCGTGCTGGGCGACTACCTGCTCAAGCTCGCCAGCGAGCAGGACCGCCCGCTGCGTTCCGGCTGGTTCTACGTCGGCTTCGCCGTCTACGCCTCGACGGCGTTCGGCTGGGTGCACGTGATGCGGCACCTGAAGCTGGCGACCATCGGCGTCGTCTACTCGGTGTCGATGATCCTGCTGCTGACGGCCGTCGGCGCGCTGGCCTTCCGGGAGCCTCTCAAGCCCCCCGAGATCGTAGGGATCGCCCTGGCCGTCGCCTCGCTGGTCCTGCTGATGCGATTCGCGTGACCGATCGGCCACACCCCCTGGACTATCCATAGCCATGCCCGCCCGCAAAGCCAAGCCCGAGCGCGACGTCGCAAAGGCCTACCCGCTCTCCCAGTTCGCCGACAAGCTCCGGAGGCTGGCCGAAGCCGTGGAAGGCGGCCAGCGGTTCCGCATCCAGGTGGCCGGAGAGCGGGTGTCGATCCCGCCCGACGCGATGATCAGCGCCGAGCACGAGCGCGGCGAGGGTGGGGAGGAGGTCGAGTTCCAGATTACCTGGAAGTCGCCGGTGTTGCCGGGGAAGGGCGAGGAGGGGAAGCGCAAGCCGACGGCCGCGAAGAAGCCTCGCGCCAAGCAAGGGTAGGGATTCGAGTGGCGGACGCGCCCAGGGCCCTCGGCTGCATCGGCCGGGTAGCAATCCCGTGCCGGGCATCCGACTTGCAACAGAGCAGATCTCCAAAGACAATTGTCCGAGGAGGATCGTCGCCCCTTCAAGGAACATTGTCTACGGGAGGTCATGATGGCTCCACTCAACCGGGCGGGGGTCTCGGCGGCCTTGCTGGCGTTCGGGGTCACGGCGCGGGCGCAGGAGGCGGTGCCCTATGACACGGCCCCCGACGTGCCCAAGGGCGCCGCGACGGACCTCTTCCACGCCCCGATCCGGCTCTCGGCCGCCGACGGCGTCATCGACAGCGGCCCCTCCTGGGGCCATTCCGGGCCGTGGGTCGAGGACGTCGACGGCGACGGCCGCCGCGACCTGGTCGTCGGCGACTTCAGCGGCCTGTTCCGCCTCTATCGCAACGAAGGCACCGACCGCGAGCCGCGCTACGCCGTGGCGATCAATCTCAAGGCCGGGGACGCCGACGCCAAGGTCCCCATCTACTGATGCATCGGCTCCAGTCCACAGTTTGTGGACTTCGACGCTGACGGCACGCTCGACCTCATCTCCGGCTCGTATGACCCCGGAGAACTGTATCTGTTCCGAGGGCGCGGCGAGGGCGATTTCGATCCCCCCGAAGTGATCAAGGACAGGGACGGCCGGCCGATCCTCAAGGTCCCCGACCAGAAGGATCGCGTCGAGTCGTTCGGCAGCTGGACGACGCTCGTCGACTGGGACTACGACAGCGACCTGGACATCCTCGTCGGCACCTTCGACGGCCTGATCTTCCTCCGGCGCAACCAAGGGACCCGCGCGGAGCCCGCCTATGCGACCGCCAACGAGTGGGTCAAGGTGGGCGAGAAGCCGCTGCGACTCCCCGGCGGCGAGCACGCCAACCCCGTGACCTGCGACTGGGACGGCGACGGGCGCTGGGACATCGTCGCGGGGGCCGCCGACGGCGGCGTCTACTGGTATCGCAACGCCGGCCGCCCCGGCCACCCGGAATTCGAGGCCCCGGTCACCCTGGTCGCGAAGCATGAGGGGATGGGCTACAGCGAGCTGCTGGTGCCCGGCCGGGACCCCGTGCCCGGCATCCGGGCCCAGATCGCCGTGACCGACTACGACGGCGACGGCGAGCTCGACGTCTTGCTCGGCGACTTCGGCACCTATCTCCACGTGCGGGCGGACCTGACGCCCGAGGAGGCGCGGGCCTTCGAGGAGCTACGCGAGAAGGAGGCCGAGGCGACGAAGTTCCTCCGCGACAGCATGGAATCGCTCCGCGCGAAGTATGCGGAGGACATGAAGGGCATCCCCCAGTCCGAGTGGAATACGCCCGAGAACTCGGCCAAGTGGCAGGAGGCGTATACGGCCATGCGGGAGTCGCCCGACTACAAGCGGTACACGGAGGAGTATGAGCGGGTCCAGAAGGAGGGGCTCGCCTACGTCGACCGGACGGTGGCGGGTATGCGGCTCGGGGACGACCCGGCCGTTGCCCACGGGTACGTCTGGCTCTTCCGCCGGAAGTAGCCCCCCGCCCGACGGCACGCCCCCGTTGAAGAACCGGCCCGAACCAAGAGGCCAGGGCCCGGTTCTTCGACGCCACCTTCGTGTCATCGATGCCATCCCTTCGAGGCATGGCCCGTCCCGAGCACCCCCCGCTCGGTGGGACGCTGTTTCAACGCAACATGGGCGCGGTGAACTGGAAATTGCCGGCGTGCGTACCTCCCGCATGGATGCAGCGAACTCCGCTGCCCATCAGGGTCCGGGAGTCGATAGCCATGCTCGCCGTCCAGTCCCACGCCCGCCTTGGCACGCTCGTCGCCACGTCCGACGCCATGGCCGCCATTCCCCGCGACGCGCTGAGCCGGGCTGTCCGCTGCCATGCTTATGCCCGGTGCATCGAGGGCGAGCCGTTCCGGACGCGGCACAGCTGGGAGGGCGTGGTCTTCTACCTGCGGACCGATGGGGGTCGCAGCGAAACGACGATCTGGCTGGAAGAGGAGCGCTGAATCTGTCGCAGGGCGGACCCACTTCGCGAGATCCGGGTAGGGACCGATTCCCCAACCCGGAGGCGAACGATGAAGCGGAGAGAGAATCAGAAGGCACGCCCGGCGGTCGAGGGGCTGGAGCGGAAGGACTTGCAGGCGGCGGTCATCTGCATGTACGACATGCTGGTCACCTCGGTCGTGGCGAGGCCGCCGGATGCACCGCAGCTGGCGACCCCATCGATCCCGATCCCGCCGCCGTCGCGGTGAATCAGAAGCACGTCTTCCCGCGCACGTCACAGATGTCATACCCGTTGGCCCGGTCCGCGTAGATCGGGCCCAGGGGCAGCGTCGCGGCGCTCCTGAGCGCGATTCGACCGTGCCGGCCATTGACGGCCTGCTTCACGGCCGTCGCCGCATCCTCGGCGTCGAGCCCGTCGAACAGCCCGAGCTGGCGCGGCGCATGGGGCCGCATGTCCTCCGCGAACAGGTGCATCCGGGAGGCCAGCGCCCTCGGCACCCACGCCCGCCGCAGGCAGGGACGGAAGGTGTCGAGCAGCACGTCGAAGCGATCGGTCGGCACTTCGAGCGTCGCGTGACCCTCCCCGGCATGCCCGTCGCGGTAGCCGACCCAGACCGCTACGCGCCCGGCCAGCACCCGGTGGTAGAGCAGCTCCTCGACCATCCGCTCTAGGTTCCGCACCAGCCAGGCCCAGAGCACGTCCGGCTTGTCGGTCGGATCGCCGAAGCTGCCGCCGCGTGAGATCACCTTGTGCGGCGTCCGTTCTGCATTGATCGGGATCACGGGGTCGCCGTTCAATTCCCACCACAACGCCTCGCCGCTGGCGGTCAGTAGGCCGCGGATCAGCCGCCGGTCGGATTTCGCCAGGTCGAGGCAGGTGCGGATACCCCAGGGCAGCAGCCGCTTCTCCCTCCTGCCCGCGATGCCCGTCACATCGGTGACCGGGCGTGCCGCGAGCAGCGACTCCTCCGCCGCCTTGTCGAGGATGGCCAGCGCCCCGAAAGGCTTGGCGGTGTCGCTGATCAGCTTGGCGAGCGTGCGGGTCCGGGCGATGCCCACGGTCACGGGGACCCGGATGCGATCCATGAGCCGGTCCCGGACCAGGACGGCGTAATCCTGATAGTCGCCCGCCGGGGGCTTCGCCGCCTCGAAGAAGAACTCGTCGATGGAGTAATACTCGACGCGGGGCGACAGCTCCCGCATCGTCTCCAGCATCAGCCGCGAGAGCACCTCGTACCAGCGGAAGTCGCGCTTGACGTAGATCCCCTCGGGGCAGAGCTTCATCGCGTCCCAGATCGGCATCCCAGTGCCGACGCCGGTCGCCTTCATCTCGTAGCTCTTGGCGATGACGCACGCGCCCTGATTCCCCAGGACGCCGACCGGCATCCCGGCCAGGTGGGCGTACCGCACCCGCTCCGCCGCGACGTAAAACGCGTCGGCGTCGACATGTCCGACCGGGCCTTGGCGCCGCATGGACAGAAGCGTACTATGCACGCACGAACAGTCAAGGCAGAGGGCAGGAAGACCCGACGTGTGCCTCGGAATCGCCGTGACGGAGAGCAACCTGCCCACGGAGTTGATCGGGCGATTCGGGATGGCGCACCGCCGCTACACGCGCGGCGGGCAGGCCGAGTACCGCTTCCTGTTCCGCGACCGCAGGCCGTGCCTGCCGATCTGGCGCGACGGGAGGCTCCAGGTCGCGCGCTGGGGCAACAGCCGGGGCCAGAGCCGCCGCCTGCCGCGCACCGGCTGGACGTGGCAGCAGACGGTGAAGGACGGCGGGTGGCGGGACAGCGGGGCCATCCCGGTCGAGATACCCGCGTCCTACGGCCTGGAGCGCCGGGGCGTGTGGTACCTGATCGAGACGGGCATCCGGGGGCTGCTGGTGCCGGATGAGCGCGGCTGGGCGGTGGCGTACATGCTCTGCGAGCCCGCCAGCCACTACTACAGGATCATGACCGGGGCGGAGCGGATGCCGGTGCTGATCGATCAGCGGATTTGAACGAGAGATACGCTGGCGCTCGCAGGTCGATGACGCCATAATGGGGCCATGAGCCACGCAGATCGATCCGAGACCGTCACCGCCAGCGAGATCGCGAACTTCGTGTTCTGCCCGGAATCCTGGCGGCTGCGGGATGGCCTGAAGCTGCCGCCCGGCAATCGTCCGGCGCTTGCCGCCGGTACCCGGCACCACGAAGCCAAGGCGACCGCTGAACGGGTGGCCGGCGGCTCCATCTCGCTCGGCCGCGTCCTGATCGTTCTCGCCGTGATCCTGGCGGCGATGCTCTGGCTGCTGACCCGATGATGCCCTGGCTGATCGTTGCCGCCGCCCTGGTACTCGGCCTGCTGCTGATCCTGATCGGCAGGGGCGTGCGGGAGCGGCGCGGGCTGGGGCAGGGCCGAACGCTCGATCTGGATAGCCGGAACCTCTACTCGGCGCGGCTGGGGCTGGCTGGCAGGCCGGGTCGGATCATCGAGGGCGGCATCCCGGAGGAATGGAAATCCGCCCGGCGGGTCTACGACTCGCACCGGGCGTAGATGGGCGTCTACTTCCTGCTGATCGAGGAGACGACCGGCGTCAGACCGCCGCACGGCTTCATCGTGACGGGAAATGGCGAGCGGGTGAAAATAGAGAATACGGAGGAGCTGCGTACTTGGGTGCTGGATGTGGCCGATCAGATTCGGGCGGCACGCAGGCAGGTGGACGAAGCGATCCCGGTGAATCCGCGGCCCGCCCAGTGCCGGTCGTGCGGGATGCGGGAGCATTGCGGACAGCGGAGGGGGTGAGGTACTCGGTCCGCATGCCGGAGCGGATCGATCAGAGGATATGAGCCTCACCGTCGCGTTGCATAGCGGGACACGCTCCAATGGGTTTTGCCCTAAGTCCTTATTTTACGCAGTGTAAGTGCAAAAACCGTGCAAGGGGATGATGACGGGTAGCCAGCGGCGGCTACCCGTACTATCGGGCAACGAACCGATCATGCAGCAGCTCCGCGACCGCGAGAGGTATCCGCGACTTCCCGGCCAGCCAGCGGCGAATGGTGCCGCTTCGTCGCCAAGCCTACTGCGGATTCAAGCCGGGGATCTTCTGGAGCGTCTGGATCATCGTCCCCATCTTCTCGTTCATCTCGGTCATCAGCGCATTGCTGCGCGCAATGCCCGCACGCGATGCCTCCATCTCCGCGAGCGTCGCCTCCATGTTCGCGTTCGAGACGTCGATCTTGCCGTTGGACTGGGCGACCTGCTCGATGCTGGCTGCCATCTGACGCTGGGATTCGACGACCAGGCGATTCGACTCGGCCATCAGGGCCTGGGATTCGACCGACTGCCGGTTGGCGATGGCGATCTGCTGGTTTGCTACCGCCAGCTGGTGATTCGCGGTGTCGAGCCGCTGGATGGTCATGTCGACGCGCTCCAGCACGCTGCACCCGGAGAGCATGGAGACGGCGAGCGCGGGGAAGATGAGGCGACTCATCCTGAGTCCTCCCTGGGCGGGCGATGAGGGGCATCCGGGTTGGACAATCGACACGATGACGCGGCGGCCATCGCCCCATTCCGCTGCGGTTGAGCCGGGTCGTAGGGCTTGTGCCGATAGCATCGACGAGACGGGAAAATCGCCCTCTTCCGGTGGCGGGCATCCTCCGCCTCGATCCACGACCATCTCCACCGCCTTCAGGATCGCCAGTTCGTCCGCCCGGCTGATCCTCGACGCCCCGGAGAGCTTCCGGCGGATAGTACGAGGATCGACATTGAGCATCCGGGCGAGCTTCGACTGACCGCCTGGGTCGAGAGAGTCGCAGATGAGCCGCAACTCTTCGCGCGTCATGCCGCCTTGTTCGTCAGCCGGGCGCGGACGGCGGCGATGCTGTCATCGATCAGGAGCTTCCCGTCGCAGAACACCTTCTGCATGCTGCAATCATCAGCATCGATCAGTTCCTGGCGGTCGGCGAGGCAATAGACCCCGTCCACGTTCATCACCTTGAGCAGCCCCCGCGCCGATTTCTTCACGCCGTCATCGGTTTTCGGGTCTTTGTAGATTTCCCTGCCTCCCCCGTTGATCTCACCGTAGGTCGATTTGACCGCGAAGCCGAATGTGTCGCGGGTCGCGTACTGGTAGGTGTAGGAACCGACGCCGAACACCACGTTGTTCGATGCGATGCCTTTGGCCTCCAGCCCGGCCAGGATCGCCTCGGCGCGGGCCAGGGTGATCGAATCCCCGTAGATCAGGCCCACATGGCCGTCGAGCACGCGGAAGCCCTTCTCGGTGGTCGTGCCGCCGAAGATGCCCCACAGGCATTCCACCGCCCCCTTGAAGGCCGGTGAATCGGCTGGCGCATCCGGGTCCCCGCAGATGATCCTGACCGGATCGCCGCTGTCGGGGCGGAACACCAGCTTGCCTTCGCGGGCGAGGATTTCGGGCTTCAGCTCCGCCGCGAAGCCGTTGTTGACCTGCCAGAAATCCCATGTATCAGACACGATGGAGACGATACCCGCCGGATAGAGCCGGGTAATCAGGCGGCGGAATGTCTCGATCTCCCCTTCGCAGGTCCCCATGCACATGACGCTGTGCTCCGTCGCCGGGACCGAGCAACCGATCAGCTCACGCTCCGCGTCGCCGTTGTAGTAATCCTCGATCAGGTCGATGGCGGCGACGGTATCGGTGCCGATGTGGTTGGTCAGAGCAGGGAGGGAGGGGCATCCCTCCCCCTCCCTCCATGCCCCATAGTCGCTTAGAGAGCGGCCAGGGCTTGCCGAAACTCTTCCACCGACATCTGGCCCGGGACCGGTTCGGCTTCGGGGACCGGGACGTCGGCCTGTGCCGCCCCGTCCTCCTCCGGCCCTTCGGCGTGGCGGTCCTCGTCGGTCATCGCCCCGGCCTCGTCGGTGCGCGAGGGTGCCGGGACGATCGCCTCCAGTCCCGACCGGTGGGTCGCCGTGGCGGCGTGGGCACCGGGCTTGAGCCACCCATGATCCACCCCCCGGTCCGTCGCCGACCGACTCTCCCGGATCCAAACTGACTCTCTGGCCCCGCGACTGCCCACCCGACTGGCCCGATCGCGTCAACCGCCCGTCCTCCCCCGCCGAGGAAGTCGCGATCCGCCGCTGCCTCCTCCGAGGCCAACCCCTCGGCGATCCCTCCTGGCAATTACGAGCCGCCGCACGCCTCGGCTTTAAGTCAACCTTCCGTCCCATCGGGAGACCTCGCAAAGCCTCTCGCAGTCACTCGTGTCCGCCATCGCCCCCGACGGGTAGCTGTGGCGGGTTCTCTGGCGGCGAGTCACGGTAGGGTCGCGGGCCGCTTCGGCCACCCTCGCGGACCTGACCGAGCAAGGAGTCCTCCTTCCGAGGCAGACCCGATGACCTGTGGTGCCGCGACCAGGTGGCCGGGCGGTCCCCATGAGACGTTCGGGGCCCGCCGAGGCAGTAGTGCTGCTCGACGGACGTAAGGCTGGTCCGGGCACGGTGGTGGGGCCGTCAACCGAGCGCAGGATACGCCTGACCGCGGGACGCGATGTCGGTCTGCGATTGGAGATGGTGGACAGCCTCCCGAAGGATGGAGGCTGGCGTCTCCCCGAAGTCCTTGTGAGGGAGAGGGATCGGGAAGAAGTTATGCCGAAAGCACGGGAGGTCCCTCCTCAACTTCTCTGTCGCGGCGCGGCCCGGTCCGTCATTGTCCATAGCGATCAGGACCTCCTTGTCGAGGGCCATTGCTTGCGATGCTGCTCGTCGGTCATGCTTGAGCCCAACAGGGCCACCCCGACGTAGCCGGCTTCGCCGAGCCTCCAGACGTCGGGCGGGCCCTCCACCAGGAAGACGAACGGGGAGTCCGCCCGAAGCGCCGCCGCATAGTTGTAGAGGTAGGCTCGCTTCGCGAATCCCCTCATGATCCCCCACTTCTGCTGCCCGTATTTGCAGGGCACGCCAGGGTCATGATGCTTCCGGCAGGTCCCGCAGGGCGGCTTGTAGGAGCGGAACGTGTCGCCGATGCAGTGAATTCCCTCCTCGTCGTACAGGGGCACGACGATCCGGTCGCGTTTCGCGGAGTAGCCCACGTCGAAGGAGTCGAGGATCTTTCGGCTGAAGCCTCGCTCGAGGAAGTGGCGGGCAGGGAAGGTGAGGCGGTCCCGGACCCGGTCGCGGGTCAGGCGGAGTGCGGGCTTGGGGTCAACATCGATGGTCATGGGTGGCTCTGCTGGTTGGATAGGATCGTGACGACCGCCGACTTCTTGGGCTGCCGGCTCACCCGGATGAGGCCGGCCCCCTCCAGGGCGGAGAGGGCGGCGTACTTGGACTTGCGGGACACCCCGAGCCTGGCGACCAGAGGGTTGGTTACCTTGACCGACTCGGCGTCGCCCCGCCGACCCGACTCGAATCGGATGGCCAGGGCGACCGCCAGGGGGGCCTTGCCGGGCAGCCTGGCCGCGGCCGACAGCCAGTCCAGCGGGATCGGCCCCTTCAGGAACTGGCCCGGCACGCGAGGTCGCTGAGGACGGGTAGGCGGAGGTTGGGCACCATCGAGGTCGGGAGTGCCGGTCAGCCTTAGCCGGGAGAGATTGGCTGGGCTGAGGAGATCACCTGGGTGTAGACTCATGGTTGTGGATCCGGATCAGTGGGAGGGCAGGGGAAACTCCCTCCCCTTCGTCGAAGGAGAGACAAAAGAGGGGACGTATGGGCACCGGAGGGGTCCAGATCATGTCCCCTCCCCGGACATGGCACATGTCCTCGTTTCGGCCATTATCCCGCACACCTCCTCCCAGAACCGGGTCCCTCGCTCGTCCATGTACCGGTGCGGGTATCGGACGACCCTGGCATCGGATCTCAGCGGGAACCCGCCCAGCACAATCCTGGCGGCCTCGGCCATCGTCTCCTGGCCGGCGGCCACCACCTCATCGATCTGGTCCGCAGGCCCTTCGATCAGGACGGCGTCGTGGATCGGGGCGCAGACCAGGATGCCTCGTTCCATCAGCAGGCAGCACGCCAGCCTCAGGATCTCCGCCCCGTTGGCCTGGAGTGGGAAGTTCCGGATCGTGCCGGCCCTGGTGTGCTCGCGAACGTTCAGACGCCACCCGAAGATGGATTGCATCAACCCGCTGGAGCGGGCCTCACGCTCCGTGGCCCTCGACCAGTCCCAGTACCGCCGGTAGACCGTCTTGTGGCTGTCGATCAGTTCGCGGGCCTGGCCCTCTGTGCCGCCGATGAGCAGGGCGAGCGCCCTCGCCCCCATCCCATACTGGATCCCCAGGGCACACAACTTGAACCGCTCGCGTTGCTCGCTGTGGGTCTCCCCGGTTGCCCCGCTCGGGACCGCCCCGGCTTGCCCCGCAAACCCAAGGTAGGGGTCGCCGCTTGCGTACGCCGCCATCATCGCGGCGTCGCCAGAGAGGGCCGCCGCGATCCCGAACTCCTGCTGGGCGTAGTCGATGTGGGCGAGGGCCTGACCGGGCTCGGGGATGATGAGGCTCCGGACCCATGCGGGCCCCCCGAAGATGAACCGGCTCGTGCTGGGCTGGTTGCGGCCCGTCTTGGAGGCGAAGGGACGCAGCGGCGTGCGGTTCCGGCCATCCCGGCCGACGGCAAGACGATCGACCCGTAACTTGTTGAGGGTCTTGCGTAGCTCCCACATGGGAGCCACCTCCGGGTGGGCGACGGCCATCGCCCTGAAATTGTCGTCGAGGGCCAACCCGCCCGACTCGTGTGCGGGCCATGCGATGCCCCGGCTCCGCACCCACGCCTCCCAGCGGGCCTCCCTGAAGGTCGGCCCAGCGAAGACGCCGTAGTCCCGGTCCACCCGCTCGATCAAGGAGGCCCGCAGGACGGGCCAGCGTGCCCTCAGGCGGGCCAGGAGGGGGTGGTGGACCGGGATGCCGGCCCTCTCCATGCGGGCCACCGCGGCCGTGTACCGGCCCCGCAGGAGATCCTGCTGGCGAAATGTCAGGCCGGGACGGCCGCGGTGATCAGCCGGACGAAGGCGCACGTCCTGGTCGCTTCTCGAGGTGCCTCCGCGAGCCAGTCGACGACGCGCAAGATGTCGATCGCGGCCGCCGTCGCCAGGTGCTGGAGGTGCGTCTTCGCCCGACCCGCGTAGCGCGATCGCCGCAGCCCGGCGACCCGGACCGCTTGCGAGATCGTCCCTTCAATCCCCGCGCGGTGGGCGTAGTCGGCCCGGTACTCCTCCGTCTCCTCCCGCGCGCGGGCCGCCCTCAGCGCCTCGAACGGCTCGCGGGCCCGGATCGTCAGCGACCGCCTCGCCGCCCCCGTGCACCGCTCTCGGGCGGGGCAGGGCTTGCAGTCCTTCCTCGAGAACTTGATGTGCACGACCTCGGTGTGGTCCCGCTCCACGGCCGGCGTCCACCCCGAGCTGACGCGCCCCTCCGGGCAGGTGGCCCGGCTGCCCTCCCAGTCGATGGCGAAGTCCGACGCCGTGAAGCCGCCGCCGGCCAGGGCCTGCCAGCCGTAGTCCGGCCGCGTCGGCCCGATCAGCTCCACGCCGTGGTCGCGGCGGCTGCTGACCAGCAGCTCGGCGTCGATGTAGCCGGTGTCCGCTAGGTGCTTGCCCGGCAGCGAATCCTTCCGGCCCAGCTGCTCGTAGATCCCGGCCAGGGCATCGCCGTCGGCCGCCGGCGCCGGCGCGGTCGTCACCTGGACGACCAGGTGGGGCGACTCGTCGTCGCACGTCTCGGTCAGGTGGGCCTTGTAGCCCACCCAGATCGTCGACCGCTTCTTGCCGTACCGGGCCTCGGAGTCGTGAGGCGAGTTGATCGACGCGGCGGAGGGCGGGATGCCGTCACCCTCGGCCCGCCAACGCAGCCCGCCGGCCTCGACCAGGAAGTGCTGGACCCAGACCCGGCGCAGCGTCTCGACCGCCGGCGATCGCGCGACCGAGGGCGGGGCGCCGGCGTCGTAGGCCGCCGCCAGCAGGGCGTGGCCGTCCTTGCCGACCTCCCGGGCGAGGGCGCGGCGGCCCTCCTCGGAGTCCGGGAGCCGGGACTCCTCGGCTCGCCGGCCGTAGCGCTCGACCCACTCCGCCCGGGCCTGACGGCGGAGCCACTCTGGGTCCGCCGCTGCCAGGCTGTTCAGGACGTGGCGCATCGTCTCGACGACGCACTCGAGCCGGTCGAGGTTGCGGACGCGGGCCAGGACGTGCGTCGCGTCGGTGCGCTGGCGGCCGCGGGTCTTCAGCCAGCCGCGCCCGCGGCAGAGATCGAGGAGCGCGTCGAGCAGCCGCCCCTCGGCCGAGCCGGCGACGAGCCGCGCCCGGAACTCGCAGAGGACCGAGGCGTCGAAGCCGGGGTCGTCGAGCCCCAGGCCGAGGGCGTACTTCCAGTCGATCCGCCCGCGCACCGCGTCGGCGGCGCGGCGGTCGGACAGCCCCTCGGCGAACTGGAAGACGGTCACGAGGGCCAGCCGCCAGGGGGACTCAGCGGGGCGGCCGCGGCTCGGGTACGGGTCGGCGAAGTCGTCGTCTCGGAAGATCGTGCCCAGCTCATCGCGCAGGGCAATGTAGGTGTTGCCACCGGGGAAGGCGGCGTGCGCGACGCGGGCGGCCTCCTCGGGCACCGATCCGATCGGCCGTGGGTGAAGCGACATGTGCGGGCTCCGTCCGGGTGGGATTCCCCTGGGACGTAGCGTAAGCCCCACCCGCTGGTCGATCTCGGATTCGCCAGCAGGATCCCAGAGCGGGCCCGGTCCAGGTCGATGGCCGGCAGAATGCGGTGCAGGAGCGCCTCCAGGGAAGCCGGGTCGTGGTCGGGGCCCCCAACCCCATGGGACTCCAGGGCCCTGCCGAGGGAACAGTCGCCGAGCTGGTCGAGGCCCGAGAGCCGGCAGCGGAACTCCGCCTCGAGGTCGAGGACGTTGGCGGGCAGGTCCCACCCCAGCGAAAGGAAGCAGCCGAGGGTGGCGGGTGCGTCGTAGGCCACCAGCAATGCTTCCTCGTCGATGGGGGCAAAGGGCAGCGCCGTCCGACGGAGCCGCCCCCCATCTAGTTGCAGGATGAGGCCGCTGTGTGCCTCACGTGCCCACAAGGAAGTCGGGACCGGGTTCTCGCCCGGGGGGCGGTCGTATTCGAAGGCGGTGACCCAGATCGTCCCAAATAAATTAATAATGTTCGTGCCTACGTTCAACAAACCCGGGGGGAGGTTCTCAGGACTTACAAGGCCCCGGGCCAGCCCCGGCTTCGCCGGGGCGGCCCTGAGCACTGCCGGACTACAGGCTTAAGCAAGGTTGTGCTCGGCCATCGACCCGAGGTTCGACAGGACCACGAGGAGGTCCTCGCGAGACTCCCAGGCGCTCCTGTCACCGGCACTCACCTCCTGAGACCGGAGGTAACGGGTCAGCACCGGAAGGGCGATGTGCAGTTCACCGTCGAGCCAGGTCACACTGAGCTCTTCATCCGGGCCGTCCTCAACGGCGATCCCGGACGCAATCGCCTCCGCCCACGCCCGATAGAACCACACGCTCGAGTGATGGGACTGCGGCTCGTTCGATCGAATAGCCTCGATCAGCGCTTTCAAGGGTGTGCAGGCCATCGGGGTGTCACCCAAATGGACAATCGGGGCTGACGATCCATCGGCCTCACGGCGTGTCGGAGTCGGCTGCTGCACCTCCGACACCCCCAGCTCGGAGAGGATGACGCTCCTCATCGTGCGGAGGGTGTCCCCCACGTCACGCCCCCGGCTCGAGTGGAGCGCCTCGGCAATTTGGCGGGTGACCTTCGAGAAGATGCGGGCCAGGAGGGGGATCGACCGGAATCCGCCCAGCTTGGCACTCCCGTGACGGTCCCCGACCGAGACCCAGACGCGGATCATCTCGAAGGCATCATGGTCGCGTCTCACAGCGGGAGGGATCGGGAGCTCGAGGGGCGGCTTGCGCTTGCCGGCCACTCCCGAGGGGGGCGGCGCGACGATCCGCGGGTAGGCCGACGCATCGGCAATCTCCGAATCCAGGTCGGGGATGAGAGCCCGACCGACCGCCACGATGGACAGCCCCGGATCACCGGGCGCGATCCCGTTTGCAAGTTCGCGCAGGTGATCGGCGATGAGGGTGGCCCATCCTGTCGGCTCGTTGACGCCAAAGTGCTCCTCCCAGACGCCGGCCCTCACGCTGCAATGAGGGCCGTCCTCGTTGAACCAAACACGAAGCATCTCAACGGAGGAACGATCGCGCAGGGCGGAAGCCGGGATGGTCAGGTGGGTATCGTGTCGATGCGATGACATCATTCTGTCTCCTGGAACGTGTCGGCAAGTCGGGATGCCGGCCATGCCGGCAGGGATTCAAGATCGTCCGGTCGGCGCGCACCTTCCTCGTGCCGCACGCGACCGGTGTGCGACCGGGTCATCCTTGACCCGACTCCGGTGAGGGAACACCCGCACCTGAAGCTGCTGGTTGTGAGGGGCCACGTCACCGAACTCGGATGCTCAGGGGCTCATAGCGGTGGGCGAGCTCATGGCCTCATGGGGACTGGTGCTGTGCAGCACTCATCGGAAGGGGAACGGCTTGTCGTCTTCGCATCCCGTTTCGGAGGGACAGTAGGCCACACGAGTGATGTGGTCCGGATGCCCAACGGGAAACTCGGTCATCAGTTCCTCGTAGTCCGACTCGTACGGGAGGAGGCCCTCCACGTGGAGGGACTCCCAGTCGCCGGATCGCCAGAGGGACCGCACGCGGTCGTGCTCGCGGATGCGCTCCGAGAAGTAATCCTTGATCAGGACATGCCCGACGGCCCGGAGCGTCTCCGCGTCGGTCCGGGCCTTGATCCCGGGCTGCGAGCCGTCCAGGAGCCTCCTGCCGATGGCGTCCGCGACCTCGCCCAGCATGGGGACCTCGCGGTACACGTCCTTCTGGTCCGAACTCCCCTGGCAGCCGAGCGGGTAGAGCATCCAGACCCTGGCTGCATGGAGGCCGTCGAGGTGCTCCCCGGCCTTGACGAGGAGGTCCTTGATGCAGGAGTCTCGGGTCGTGTCGCTCACGGTGGTGGGTTCGTAACCCATTGAACTTCTCCTTGTGAATGTCATGGTGGTTTGGTGCTGGCTGGAAGGATGGCAAATCATGACAGCATGAATTTGCCGTGGCGGGTGAGCCGGCGACACCCGCCTCCTGGTTTCGAGTTGACCGGGACACGTCCCGTCGGGACGAAGGTGAGGGCCCAAGGTGGAGCCCGGGCCGACCAGCAGTGTGGCATGATCCACCCGTTAGGGAAAATCGATATCAATGAATGCGATCTCGACGCCGACCCGCCTCCCCTCCTTGATGACCTCGAAGATCGGGTAGCGGACGTCACCGAAGCCGGTCCAGACGGTCGTCATCGCAGCGTCTCCGAGGTCGTCGTCGAAGAGGAGGAGCTGGCCCCCGTCGACCCAGACGTCGTCGAGCAGGTCGCCTGGTTCGCCATCCGGCTCCGAGGCCAGTCGCACGCGGGCCGTGTAGCGGGCTCGGTCCAGGAGGAGGGTCTGGATTGTGATCGCGTAGTCGCCGGGCATCAGGTCGATCAGAGCCATCCCGTCATCCGAGCATTCGCAGGGGTCGGCGATTGACAGGAGCCCGCTCGGCAGATGGAGTTGCCCGAAGTAGGACCAGTCGTTCCCGACTCCGGAGCCGGACGGAGAAGCGGTAGCAGCGAGTCCACGCAACGACGGCTGGTCGAGGGGCCATCCGCAGATGCAGCAGTAATCCTCGAGGGATGCCGGATCGGGGTGTTCGTAGTGGGTAAACTGACTCATTGTCGTGGAGCCTTTCGTCTCTTGAGGGTTAGCATGGAAGTTCCGGGGTGCTGGACCGGCTACCGGGCGGGCGATACCGTGCTCGATGCGAGCAGAGGCTCTCGAGGCCCAGATCGACATCAAAGTGTCGATCCCACTCCAGCAGTGACGTCGCGAGGATTTGTCGGTCCTCCGCGTTACTGGGCATCACGGTCCTGTTGTTGTTCATCGCAGTCGCTCCTGTATCCTTGGTGGCGTTGTCATCGACTTCGCTCCCTGTACCTCGGCTCCGTGTCATACTTGATGGGATGACCCTTCCCGAATCTCTCTCTTGGTGCTGGTGCTCAACGAGAACGATCAGTATCCACCTCGATCCTCTTAATCAGTAGTTTCCCCGAATCACTCCACCCCATCTCCGGCGGTGCGTAGCGTCTCCCCGCTACCCGCACCGTGAGGTGGCTCGGTCGGCCCCGGATTTCCCGCCTCGAACGCCCGTCGGCGTCGGATCGCTACCCGCCGACCCCGCCGACCCCGCCGCACGACCGCCTCGAACCGTCCTCCCGCCCTTCTCCCAGCCATTCCGACAGGAGCCGCCGGATTTCCGGGCCGTGCCGTCGCAGCAGTCGTTCGACATCGAGCACGCTCGGCCGGTCCTTCTTGCGGTTCCACGGCGGCCGGAACCACCAGCCCACCTCGCCGGCCGCCTCCAGCCGGAACTGGGCCAGCCGCAGCAGGCTCATCGTCACCCACTGGGCCTGGCTCGTCCGCTCGATCGGCTTCCTCGTCCAGGCCCGGCACTGCTCCCATCCCAACCGCTGCTTTAGGTCTCGAAATCCGTCCTCCTGCCGGAAGCGGGCGGCGAACAACTCGACCATCTGAAGCCCGGTCAACTCCACGGCCGAGGTGACCAGGGCGAACCGCTTCTTGTACCCCTCGACGCAGGCGACGACCGCCTTGATGGGCACCCCATGGCCGGCCACCCGCCACCGGCCGACGACCTCCTTCCAGCGGACCCGCCGCCGCCGGCCGTAGACCAGGGCGTGCCCCTCGTGCCACGGCCCGGACCACCGGCCGCCCCGGCGGGGCGGCTCCAGCTTCTTGCCCCACTTCGGCATCGGCCCCCGCTGCCCCTCGCGGCGTCCGGTCGGCGGCGGGGCGTGCAGCCGGGCGTCGTGCCGCAGCCGGGTCAGGAACTCGATGCGGGGCGAGTCGCCCTCGGGCGTGACCAGCGGCCGGATCACGCTCTTCAGGGCGTAGCCGCCGTCGAAGACGGCCAGGTGCCGCCCGCCGGTGATCCGGGCCTGCTCCCGGATCAGTTCCACGGCCAGTTCGCACTTCGTGCGGAAGCCCACCTTCGGCCCGACGAACCCCGACCGGGCCGGCAGTTGCGACTTGCGGAAGTAGAGCCGTCCCGAGACCGGCAGGAACCAGGCGGGCCGACCGGGCTCATCGAGCAAGGCCCCGAGCACGACCCAGTTATGGGCCCGGACGGTGGCGGCCCGGTTGGGGCAGCGGGCGGTGTACTCGTGGAACGTGCAGGTTCCCCAGACGTGCTTGCCCGAGCGGTGGACCTTGGTGTCATCGACCGCCGGGGCGTGATAGCCGTGCCAGGTGCGGCCGGGGGCCTGCTCGACGAGCCGGGTCAGGCTGCGGGTGACGGCCCCGGCATCCCAGGCCCCGTACTCGGCGAAGCGTTCCATCGCCCGCCAGTCGGCCGGCCGGTCGAGGGCCAGGACCGACTGCGTGACGGTATGCTCCTCGACGTTGAGGGCCAGGCCGGTGACCCACTCGACGAAGCGGCGGTGTCCGGGCCGGTTGAAGGCCCAGGCGAAGCGGGCGAGCAGTGCTTGCCAGATCGACCAGAGCAGCGTAGCGTCGGTCATCGGGGCATCTCCTGGTGCGGGACCGGATGAGGTGGTGATCAACCCATCAAGGTCCGATCGGGAGATGCCCCGCTCAAGATGCAACAGGAGGCCGGTAGGAGTGCAGGTTTTCGGGGAAACTACTGCTTAATAGGACGCGTCCTTTTCGAAGGCCCTCGAAGCACAAATTACGAGTTCTCAACTCGCAGGCAAACGACGCCGTCATGCGGTTGGTTGGTACCGGGCGGGCTCACGTCGCGTGGCCGCCCATCCGATGAGTGGCCACCGATCCACTACGGGTGTCTCGGCACACCATGTTGGTCGGTCACTCGTAGGAGTTGATCCGGTGTGAGTCGTGCTGGAACGACATGATTTCGGACCCAGGTACCGCACGGGACGACCGCTCGGCATGGTTCCCGTGCGGTCTGTAGCTTCTCCGCCGGTGGCCCTGCCCTGTGGGTCTGCGTACTCTCCCTGCAGGTCTTCGTCCCAACTGCTACCTGCCCGTGAACTCACTGAAGGCGCTACTGTCGAAGTGGAAATCCAGGAGGTCGACTTCGACACCAACTACCGACCGTCCCGAGACAACCTCCCTGACCGGGTAGTATCCGTCCCCGAACACCGTCGCGAAGTTGCAACGCATCGAGTTCGTCCCATCTTCCCCGAGGAATGCGATCCCCCCGGTCCCCACGTGGAATTCGACGACCAGATCCCCCGTGAAGCACTCGTCCCCCACCTCACGGGCGACCCGCACTTTCGTGATGACCCGTCCCTCATCGGTGTCGCACTCCGTTAGAAGCCCTGACAAAACCGGGTGAATCACATCACATCCTGGTGGAGGATACGGAAGCAGATGACACAGGCCGCCAGGGTCGTCCAGGCGTCCTGGATCACCCCCAGCCGGTCGTACCGCACCCGCATCCGCCGCAGGCCCTTGATCCAGCCGATCGTCCGCTCCACCACCCAGCGGACCTTGCCCAGCCCGCTGCCGTGCGGTGTCCGACGCTTGGCGATGTGCGGCTCGATGCCCATCCAACGCAGTAACGCCCTCGTCCCCTCGCTGTCGTAGCCCCGGTCGGCATACAGGTCATCCGGCAACTGCTTCGGCCTGCCCGGTTTGCCGGCGACGCTCGGGAAGTCGAGCACCAGCGGGATGATCTGGCGGTGGTCGCTCTCGTTGGCCCCGGCGGTGCGGATCGCCAGCGGCACTCCGGTGCGACTGACCATCACCGTGTGCTTCGTGCCCTTCCTGCTGCGGTCGACGGGGCTCGGGCCGGTCGCCTCGCCGCCGCCGGAGGCCCGCACCGTCACGCCGTCGACGACCACCGTGTCGGTCTCCAGCTTGCCAGCCTTGCGGAGCAGCCTCAGCAGGTCGGCATGGAGGCGGTCCCAGATGCCGGCCTCCTCCCAGGCCCGCAGCCGGCGATGGGCGGTGCGACCTGAGCAGCCGAGTTCCTGCGGGACATCCTCCCAGCGATTGCCGGTGGCCAGGACGAACCAGATGACACGCAGGGCGACCCGGTGCCCGATCGGCGGACGCCCGCCGTAGGGGCCGATGGCCGGTTCCGGCGGCAGGTGGTGGGCAACCAGATCGAAGAACTCGTCCGGCATGTGGGCGCTCGCCATGGTGGTGTCTCCTTCGGTTCGGAGGAAAACAGCACCAGGGCGCAAACTCCATGCCACACGGTTTTGTCAGGGCTTCTTACGGAGACGGAGTAGGTCCCTGCCCGAAGTTCGATCTCCGAGCGGTTGTAGGCGTTGTTCTCGATTTGGTCCCCGATAAACAGCCGTCCTTCCTGGAGGACGATCTCTCCGACCTTGATCCAGGTGGTTTCTCCCAACTTGTGGCGAGTCTCCTCCGTCCACGAGTCCTCGGACGGGAACAGGTCGAAGTAGTTGGTCAAGGAAGTGTCGCGGATCTGGTGACGCGGTCTCACGGTGTGACTCTCCGGTTCCGATGTCGCCGGGGCGGCGCCTCTTCCGTGGGAATAGCTCTGGCCGATCTCCGTTGACCTGCCGTCCTCCCACTTCCCGAATAGGATGCCGGCCTCGAACCACTGCGAAGTTCGTACGCCCATTTGGAGGTGGCCGTCATCTTGCGACTCTGGAAGACTGCCGTGGTGGCGGGCAGGGCTGAGGTGTCTCTTCGCCAGACCTGGCGTGGCGACGCTGTCGTGGCCGGGGACACGCAGCACCATGCCCTAGTGGTCGGCCACTGACGACTTGAGGGATGGGCTGCAATCGGTTCTCCTGGAGCCCTAACCGCTTCAGGAGCATCGACATGAAGAAGTACATCGTGACGCTCACCGCCGACGAACGCCAGGCCCTCCTCGATCTCATCTCCGCCGGCAAGGCCTCCGCTCTGAAACTGGCCCATGCCCGCATCCTCCTCAAGGCTGATGCCGCCGAGGGCGGGCCCGCCTGGCCCGACGACCGCATCGCCGAGGCCGTCGAGGTCTCTGTCGCCACCATCGAGCGGGTCCGCCAGCGGTTCGTCGAGCAGGGCCTGGAGGCCGCCCTGGTCCGCAAGACGCAGGCCCGTCCCAGCCGCCAGCGGGCCCTCGACGGCCGGGCCGAGGCGAAGTTGATCGCCCTGGCCTGCTCGGAGCCCCCCGACGGCCGCAAGGCCTGGACGATGCGATTGCTGGCCGACAAGCTCGTCGAGTTGGAGATCGTCCCCTCGATCTCCGACGAGACGGTGCGCCGCTCTTTGAAAAAAGCGAACTGAGGCCGCATCTGAAGCAGCAGTGGTGCATCCCGCCGGAGGCGAACGCCGAGTTCGTGGCGGCGATGGAGGACGTGCTGGAGGTCTACCACCGGCCCTACGACGAGACGCGACCGCTGGTCTGCCTCGACGAGGCGAGCAAGCAACTGATCGGCGAGACGGTCGTGCCGATCCCGGCAGCGCCAGGGCGGCTCGAGCGGTTCGATCACGAATACGTCCGCAACGGGACGGCCAACCTGTTCATGGTGACGATGCCGCTGCTGGGGTGGCGTGCGGTCCACGTCACCGAGCGTCGGACGGCGTTGGACTTCGCCGAGGTGGTGCGTTGGCTGGTGGAGGAGGTGCACGAGGAGGCGGAGAAGGTCGTGCTGGTGATGGACAACCTGAACACGCACAAGATCGCCTCGCTGTACGAGGCGTTCCCGCCGGAGCGGGCCCGTCGGATCGCCGGGAAGTTGGAGATCCACCACACGCCGAAGCACGGGAGTTGGCTGAACATGGCGGAGATCGAGCTGTCGGTGCTGGCGAGGCAGTGCCTGGACCGGCGGATCGGGTCGAGCGAGGAACTGAAGCGGGAGGTCGCGGCGTGGGAGGAGGACCGCAACGAGCGGATGGTGGGCATTCGGTGGCAGTTCACCACGGCGGATGCCCGGATCAAACTGCACCGACTATACCCGGCAACTCAATAGCGGACGACCACTAGCCGTCGTTGTGCGGCCGCGAACCGATGCTGCCCTGTGCCCCTTGGCAGGCCTTCATGAACCGGTCCGTCGTGTTCGGGCTCATCGTAGCAACCGCGTCGCCGAGCTCGCTGAGGCTGAGGATCCCTTGCCGGTATTGAGCCATCCTTCGGCCTCATGCTCCCGGGCGGCCGGGCAGCACGGCCGAGGTGGAGACGTTGTCTATTGCCACGGGGGTGTCCTGCAATCCGGTGGCTGTTGCCAGGTGTTCTCCCTGCCCCTCCCCCGACGCCTCGTGGGATGAACCCTCTAGTCTTACAGCTCGACAGCCGGCCTACCGAAGCACTCCGGCATCAATCGCGTCTTCGGCCCTGACCGCAGTCACGAAGGTGGTAGAGGTCCGCGAAGAGGCATGGTTCGCGTACGGTCGTCTTGACGGTCCTCCCCTGACCACCCGTCGGTTGATCCAAGGTCCCTGGACATGCGATCTCGTGCAGGTTGACCGTACGCCACGCGGCCCGAAGGCCCCGCGGCCGTTAGAAAGTGGGGACATCCGGCGACTCCAGGACACGTCTGTATCGCCACCACCACTCGCGATGGTCGCCGCCCACCAGAAAGCCCATGGCGTTGTGCGGGAATAGATCGAGGGACGCCTCCTGTATGGTCTCCTGCGATAAGCGGTTCACCGTTGTGGCTTGCGATGGGCTTGGCCCGAGCCGTAGACGTAACCGGCTGCAGAGGCGACCTTGGCGATGAGGAGCAGGCACTCCAGGTAGCCCATCCCCGCGTCCATGTCCCGCCGCAGGCGATCCATGAAGCCGGGGTAGGGATTGGCGAAGGCGAATCTCGTCGACTTTTCCAGATCGAGGTCGACGCCGAAGTAGCGAGACCGCCTTTCCCCCGACGTCTCGACAACCTCCCCGTTCGTCAGCCCCCAGGTCAGGGACAACCACGAACCGTCCGGACTCAAAGCGTAGCCGGTGACGATGCTTGTGCGGCCGTGTGATGTGTACCAAAGCTTGGCGACGTTATTATGGGCCCTGTGACGTTCCATCGGTCGATGTCGGACCGGGTAGTCGTCGTAGGTTCGACCGTGATCGAGGATCTCGTCCAGGTGGGGATCGCACGAGGGGAACACCACTCGCTCCCCGCCAAGGGAGAGAAGGAGTTGCTCCAGTTGTTCCTTCCGAGGGTGCTCCAGTTGTTGCCAGGCGGGCATCCTGCGGGTCTTGGTGGGAGTTGCGTGGGGAGTCTGCATCATCGTCCTCATTGCGTATTGGGGTGGATTGGGGGCAAGGAGTTGTTGTGTTGTCTCAGTTGTCCTCCGGATGTTGTTCTCCTCCCAGCTCGCCCATGAGTCGTTCGCCCACGGCCGCGAGGATCATCTCCTGGGACCGCCTGATCCAACTCGCCCTCTTGACCGAGCAGCCCCACAACCTCGCGAAGATTGGCAGGAAGATTTCGTCGCACCCGAAGTGCCCGCCGCTGTCCCGGAGGGGCTTCCTGAGGAACCGGGGCGGGTTGGACAGCGTGAAGAACAGGGCCTTGCCGAAGTCGAGGGCGAATCCGAAGCACAGCTCTCGCCGGCAGGTCGTCTCGATGATCTCCTCACCGGAGCGTGCCCAAGAGTGCTTCCGCCACATCCCGTCCACTGACAGGGCGTACCCCGTGATGATCGTCATGCGGGCCATCGAGTCGCACCAGAGCGACGCCGCGTTGCAGTGGCACTCCGAGGGCTCCATCTTGCGGAGCCTCGCACCACTGCCGTCCGTCGCGTAGCCAGCCTCGACGAGATCGAGCAGGAACTCGTGGTCCCCGGCATCGACGCGGTCGCCACCGAGGTCGAGCAGCTTGAGCCGCAAAGCGATCTGGTCGGGCGACTCGCCCGAGTGGTCCTGGCCCCGGCAGCACGGGCAGAGGTGCCCGTCATCCCCTTGGTTCCCCTCCAGTTGGATGGAGCCCGCGTTCATCCGACCCTCGGAGTAGTTGGTCATGGTCATCTCCTCGTCCCCTGTACGGTCGCCTTGTCCTGGTCAGGGAGCCGTCCTCGACCGTGCCTCCAGCCCCCCTCTGGTAATCGGGCTGCCCCGAGGCGTCTCGTCGGGCGGCCTCCCTTCTCAATAGGACACCGACCCGGAACGGGCGTCCGCGTGCGGATCGAATCCGCGGTCATCTCGGCGAGGTCCTTGAATCCGGCCGGCACGCCCCACTGCATGAAGGTCACGCCCTGCCCCCCAACCTTCGTCCAGAAGCGTTCGCCGGCCCGTTGGCCGCCGGCGTCGTTGTCGAAGGCCACCAGGATGGTCTTGCCGAGCCCGACCAACGTCTGAATCTGTAGGTCGGTGGCCTCGGAGCCCAGCAGTGCGACGCCGACCAGGCCGGCCTCCGCGAGGCGGAGGACGTCCGGTGCCCCCTCGACGAGGATGACGGAGTGGCAGGGGGTCGCCCGTGCACGTGCGAGGTTGAAGAGGTAGTTGAATTTCGAGAACCCCTGCATCCCCATCCAACGCGGCTCCCCCCGCCCGCACGGCTGCTGCGGATCGTGGTGGAGTCCGCACGCCCCGCAGGTCGGCTTAGGGGCCATCCAGGATCAAGTTCCAGTTTTCTGGTAGGATGACATGGACTCCGACGAGACCACAGGGAAGGCGCGTCCATGCCCCAGCGTGACGTCCATCCGTGCCAGTGCCCCTCCTGTACCGGCCCCGAGCCACATCCCGATCAGGAGATCCATCGCCGGATGAACCTCCTGATGAGCCGGCTCGACGAGCAGCAACGCCGCTGGTACGCCGCCGTCGAATCCTCCAAGGTCGGCCACGGCGGCGGTCGCCTCCTGTCCCGGATCACCGGCCTGGACGTCGATACCATCCGCCGGGGCCGACGGGAACTGGCCGACTCGCTGCAGGGCCGGCCCGGCGATCGGGTCCGCTTGCCCGGTGGCGGACGGCCTGCCGTCGAAAAAAAAGCCCCGAGGTCGTCCCGGCCCTGACCGCCGTCGTCGAGCCGACGACCGGCGGCGACCCGATGGGTCCGACCGAGTTCGTCCGCCGCAGCCTCCCGGCCATCGGGGCCGACCTGGAGCGGCTCGGGCACGACCTCAGCCCCACCACCATCGCCCGGCTGCTGCGGGATCAGGACTGCTCGTTGCGGGTCAACCGAAAGCGGTTCACCGGGCCGGATCACCCCGACCGGGACCGGCAGTCCCGCAACATCGACGAGCGGATCGCCATCTTCGAGGGCCTGGGGCAGCCGATCATCGGCGTCGATAGCAAGAAGAAGGAACTGGTCGGCAACTTCAAGAACGCCGGGGCCGCCTGGCTCCGAGAGCCCGAGGAGGTCAATGTCTATGACTTCCTCAGCGATGCCGAGTGCCGGGCGACCCCCTACGGCATCTGCGACGTGCTCTCGGGCCGGGGGCACGTCTGCGTCGGCACCTCGGCGGATACGCCGGCCTTCGCCGTCGAGGCGATCGGCTCGTGGTGGGCACGCCACGGCTCGGAGCGATACCGGGGGGCCGACGAGCTGCTGATCCTGGCCGACGGCGGCGGCAGCAACGGCCATCGCCCCCGGCTCTGGAAGGCCCGGCTGCAGGAGCGGATCGCCGACCGCTACGGGCTCCACGTGACGGTCTGCCACTACCCGACCGGGGCGTCGAAGTGGAACCCGGTGGAGCATCGGCTCTTCGGGCCGGTGAGCATCAATTGGGCCGGGCAGCCGTTGCGAAGCCTGGAGGCGATGCTCGGCTGGGCCCGTGGGACGGAGGTCGGCGGGGCGGGAGTGACGGCGAGCCTGGACCGGGCGGAATATCCGACGAAGGTGAAGGTGCCCGCCGCCGTGATGGAGCGGCTGGACCGGGAGCGGCATGAGGTCTGCCCGGACTGGAACGACACCATCAGCCCACGGCAGCCGCAAGTGCTGCATTGATATGGGCCAAGAGGAACTCGGAACTTATTCTTGGATGGCTCCTTACTGGACCGGGCCACGAAGGACACGCAGGTCTCGCCCGTCGCGTCATACAGCGGGTTCACCTCCCGGCCCGTCTTCGGAGAGTGGCCGACATCGAAATGGTCGAGGACATCCCTGGTGAAGCCTCGCCGCTGGAAGTACGGAGACAGTATGATTAGGCGTTCGCGGACCTCCCGACGACTCAGGGCCAGCGTCCGCGTCTGCTGTCGTGGGGCAGGAAGCTCCCCGTACTTCCCGGGCGGCAAATCGCCCACGAAGGCGACAAGGAAGTCGATCGCCTCCCCGATCCGGACCTTGTGGCCATGCCGGGCGGACAATGCACCCCGGACGAGGCCGAGCAGGGATGGCTTGAAGTCCTCGTGGCACTGGTGGCTGTAGCACGTCCAGCGGATGGAGATGTCATGGCCGTGCAGGATGAACTGCATGTTCCGGTCGTCTCCGTTGTGGACCGGGCAGGGCAGGCGGACCACCCCCCCGGCCGTTCGCGACGACCATCGCCGGCCACACCCGAGTTCATCGAGGAGTTCGTCCAGGCGGTCCTGACGGAGGATCCTCCTGGAGAGGTCGTTGTTGAGGGCGTTGAAGTCGGTGGTCTTCTGGCTTTGTGTGATCATCATGGATTGCTTCGCATAAGACGGGAGTTGGGTGTGGGGGGCGGTCTCACGGCCCCGACCGCGGCCGCACCGGGCTGGGCGTGTCTGCGTCGTTGGCCTTGACCGGAGTTGTCCGAACTGGCCACATTCCCGCCTTACCACGACGCCCTGATCGAGGACGAGGACCGGGAGAAGGCGACAGTGTCCCGGTCTCAACCAGCCTGAGTGGATCTTTGTATGCTATACCGGAGACGACCCCTATCCTTTGCACGACATTCCTCACCCCGCCCTGCAGAGGCCAACCGGCTTCCCGCCCCGTTGCAGCCGATCGACGCGTCCCCTCTGGGAGTCCACGACGACCTCGACGGGCACGCACAAGAGCCGCGACATCTCTTCCTCGTTGAGGAGCCCCAGGGAGTCCATCGCATGCACGATGCCAGCGAGGTCCTCCGGCGTCATCTGGAGGACCATCCTCGTGATGGCGTCGCGAACGAGGGCGGCCAGTCTCCCCCCTCCGTAGCGTCGCAAGTAGCTCCGCGACACACCGATCCTCCGGGCCGTCTCCTCCAGGGACAGTTCGGCAGTGATGTGCAGCCTCACGTACTCCTGGGCCTCGCGATCCAGTTGCTGGACCGCGTCCTCGTAGATTCGCCACATCCACGACACGAACGCGTACTCGCCGGGGTTGGCCCGATCGAGTGCCCGCCTCCAGTCGGCATACTGTGCGACCGATCGACGCCGCTAACGGCTCTCCTGGTCTCGGAGTCGGTCCTCGAATCGCCGTCTCAAACACGATCGGAAGTAGGTCAGGAAGCGGGCCTCAGCCGATGCCCCCTCGCGTCCCTTTCTCAGGTCGAAGCAGCGGAAGCACCGCCCCAGGACATCGATCACGGTGGACTCGACCTCGTCGGCGTCGATGTCGTCCCTGAAGTCCTGCTCCCGGATTCGGCAGGCTAGTGGGCCGTCAATCTTCAATTGACGGGTAAAGCTTCCGCAGCTTCCGGCGAGCGGCGGCCAGTGTGAAGGTCCAGTGGATTCGGGCTCTCCTCACGTTCCGCCGGTGTTCCCAGGCCGCCACCTCCGCCGCCAGCTTGGCCGGACCCTCCAGCCGGCGATCCAGGCATTGCTGGTTCATGACGCTGATCTCCGTCTCGGCCATGTTCAGCCAACTGCCGTGCTTGGGTGTGTAGTGGAACTCGATCCGGTCCAGGAGCCGACGTGCCACCTCCGGCGAGAACGCCTCGTAGGGGCTCGCCCCGTCGTGCGTATTCAAGTTGTCCTGCACCAGCAGGACCTTCTCCGCTCGGGGGTAGTGCACCTCCACCAGGTCCCGGATGCAGCCGGCGTAGTCCCGCCGGGTCCGGCGTCCGGTCACCTTGACATGACGCCAGCCCCGCAGCGGCTCGCACATCATCAACTGGTGGCAGACGCCCTCCCGCTCGTACTCGTAGTCCACCTGAGCCGGTCGGCCCGAGCGGCACCGCCTGGGTGGCCGCACCTCGCCGAAGAGTTGCTTGCACGCCTCGTCGAAGCAGGCGACCGGGAACCTCGGGTCGTAGGGCCGCAGGTGGACCTGGATCACGTCCTCCATCCGCCAGACGTACTCGGCGTCGGCCTCGGGCGGGATGCACCGGGTCTCGACGATCCAGGGCTTGATGTCGTTCTTTTGAGAGCCTGGCGGACGGTCTCGGTGCTGATCGACTCGGCCAGGCCCAGGACGACCAGTTCGTCGGCCAGCAGTTGCGGCGTCCAGTGGCATCGGCCCTGCGGCGGATCGCTGCACGCCAGTCGGACCAACCGCTGCTCGATGTCCCCCTTGATCTTGATCTTGTCCGGTCGTGGCGGCTGGGGACCCCGACTGATGGCCGCCTGAACGCCGTCGATGACGAACCGCTGACGGACCCGGGCGATGGTTCGTAGGCTGACCCCAAGTGCGTCGGCGATCCGCTCATCCGAGTGCTCTTGGCCGGCTCTGGTATCGGCCAGGAGGAGGATACGGGCATGGGCCAGCTTGCGGGCGGCAGCCTTGCCGGTGGAGACCAGGTGCTGCAACTCAGCCCGCTCCTCCTCGGTCAGGGTGACCCGGTACTTGTCCATCGCGATGCTCCTGGTTCATGAGGTTCGTGCCTTCGCCAAACCTCATCAAGACAGGACCCTACGCTACCGGTCAAATGAAGATTGACGGCCCACTAGGCCCAGGGCACGCCGCGGGTTGGCTGACGAGCCGGGACAGCGGTTGGCGTGTTACCAATCGGTGTAGGTCGCGTCTCGCGGCCCGTGTGTGTCCGATTCGCAGTCCTCGCGGTGCGTCTTCATCGTCTCTCTCTTTGGTGTGCAGCGATGCGTTCGGCGTCTCTTCCGACCGGGCCGTGCCCCGACGGAACGGTGATGGGCCGGATGTGGCGGCCCTGGGCCGCGTCTTGTCGGGACAGATGTGCCGGGGATGACGCGGCCCCGAGACCGGCGGCATCCCCGAATTCGTTCGTTTCCAGGTGCCCACGACGACGCCGAGGGGACCATCGGGCATCGGCGGACGACGATCGCAGGCGTCACTCCGCACCGTCACTCTCGCGAGGTGGCCAGGGAAGGGCTCCAATCACACGGTCCCCTCCCTGCCCCCCTGTCCACCGCGATCGGCGTGCAGGGCGGTCAAGTAGTCGTGGTGCACACCTGCAGGCCCAACTCCGACGCGATCCTCTCCACCTCACTCTCGACGTCGTCGGCCCGGACCTCTCGGCCGCGGAGCCCGGCGGCTTGCATCCACGCGGTCCGGATCACCTAGTGTCCCGAGTCGGAAGTCCGTTTACAAACCCGCTTGATGCGGTTGAGGATCAGGTCGGCGTCTGCGGCCCACACGAACGGCTTGGGGTCCGCGTTGTGGTCTCCAGGTACCCTCGGATCGCCGCCTCCAACGCCGCCACGCTGCGGAACACGCCGCGTCGGATCCGCGTCTCGGTGATCTCCGCGAAGAACCGCCCGACCGGGTTCAGCCAAGAGCTGCGGGTCGGAGTGAAGTGCGGGTGGTACTCAGGGGGCCGCAGGAACCATCGCTCCACCGCCGGCGTCTCGTGGGTCGCGTAGTGGTCCAGCACCAGGTGGACCTCCACGCCCGGCTCGCGCGGGACGCGGGCGTGGACCTCGTCCAGGAACCGCAGGAACCCCTTCGCGCGGTGCCTCCGGTGGCACCGACCGATCACCTCGCCGGTAGCCACGTTCGGGGCCGCGAACAGCGATGTGGTCCCGTTGCGGACGTAGTCGTGGGTAGGCCGCCCGGCCTGCCCCGGCGTCATCGGCAGCAGCGGCTGGGTCCGGCCCAGGGCCTGGACCTGGCTCTTCTCGTCGACGCACAGGGCGATCGCCCGCTCCGGCGGGCTCATGTACAGCCCGACGACGTCGCGGACCTTCGCGACGAAGAACGGGTCGGTCGAGAGCTTGGAGGTCTCGCGGAGGTGCGGCTTCAGCCCGAACGAGCGCCAGATCCGCCCGACGGCCGTCTGGGACATGCCGGCGGCCTCGGCCATGCCGCGGGTACTCCAGTGCGTGGCCGACTCGGGCTTGGTCTCCAGCGTCCCGGTGACGACCCGCTCGACGTCGGCGTCGGCGATCGTGCGCGGCGCGCCGGGGCGGGGCTCGTCGGCCAGCCCCTCCAGGCGTCGCTCGACGAACCGCCGCCGCCGGGTGCCAACGGTGGCCGAGCAGACGCGGGGCCTGGCGGCGACCGCCTCGTTCTCCAGCCCCTCGGCGCAGGCCGGGACGATGCGGGCGCGGGTGGCGCGCCGCAGGGTGCTCTCGGGGCGGCTCGCCCAGGTCGTCAACGTCTGCCGCTCGTCGTCGCTCAGGACCAGCTCGGCCAGCGGTCGCGCCATGTTGGGGTCTCCTTTGGGGAGACTCTACCGGGCGAACGGCGAGGGCGCAAGGTTATTCAACGGATTTCCGACTCAGGACACTAGCTCGTTTGAGCATCTGGAGTTTGATCTCCCGCCGCGGCCTCTTCAATTCTTCGTATCCCCTGGGCCCTTTCCTGACCATGCGGGGCTCGAACCGGTCGGGCCGGTCGGCGACCCGGTGCACGGCGATCGCCCGGAGCAGCGGCTCGTACAGCGCCGCCAGGTACCCCGCGCCGAGCTCGGCCCGGCAGGCGATCAGCGGCCGGAACGCCTCCAGCACCTGGAGCGTGGCCTTGAAGCTGATCGACCGCGGCGTCACATCCGCGCCGGCTGCGGCCTGGGCCATCACCGTCCGGATCAGGTTGTAGGCGAGCACGTGGGCCCAGATCTCCTTGCGGACCAGCTTCGGCGACTTGCACCGCAGCCGGTCCATCTGCAGCGTGACCTTGATCGACCTCAGATCGAGCTCGCTGTACCAGCCACAATGCCTCCTTTGTCACACCTTGTATCGGCCTCTCCCAGACCTCCGCGGCCGGGGAGAGGCCGATGGGCTCGGGATCCGGTCTCATCTCGGGGTCGTCAACTCCTTCGGGTACGTCTCGTCCGTCCAGGTCCGCCGATAGGCGCGGAGCCGGCGGAGCCGGTCGAGCTCCGCGGCATCCGCCCACAGGAGCACGCGCGGCTCCCGCTGGTTCGCCGACCCGTCGTGGCGGGACGCCTCCGACCTGCCCGCCGGGCGGATGGATCTGATCACGGCCATCGCCCACGAGATCGGCCACACATTGGACCTCGCCTCCTCCCGGGCGACCTGCTCCGCGACGTCGCCCACGCCCGGCGGAGTCGCCCCACATGACCACGCGACCGGGTCAGCCCACGAGGGACACCGGAGGAGCACCACCGAACGGCCTGGCGGGGGTGCGCCTTCCGGGGCAGAAAGCGCAGGCGATTGAGGCGACCGAAGGCCTCGGCAGTTGCATGGGCATCGGGCCGCCGCATCGGGCTGCTCAACGGCCCAGGATCGGCGGCGGCCGGTCGCCGCGCGGCCGGAGCGTCACGTGTCGTTCCGGGCCATTGAACGTCGCGTTGAAGTACTGCAGGAAGCCGAGGTGACCCCACGACGCCTCGTCCGCCCGACCCCGGTCGAAAGCCACCTTGGCCGACCACCGCAGTGGACGACCCTTGATGGCCACCTCCACCTCCACCGTCCCGTACTCCAGGACCCGATGGCGACCGCCGGCGTCGACCAGGTTCCCGACGTCGTCGCCCCGCCGAGCCGCCTCGACCGCCTCGTACACCTCGAACGGCAGCACGCACTCGACGGCACCGGTGTCGAGGATGCCCCACAGGTCCAGCTCGCCGGGCAGGCCGCGGACCCGGACCAGCACGGCGGGGCGGTAGATGACCGGGGAGGGGTCCGCCGGGGTCGGCTGGGCCTCGAAAGGCTGGTAGCCGAAGCGCATCAGCGGGTCGGGCGCGCGGGCTCGGTTGGGGGGGCCGAGCCGAGACGCTCGAAGGAGACGCGTTCGGAGGTCGCCTCTCCGGCCCGGCGACGGGCCTCGTCGAGGGTGGTGCCCGAGGCGACGATGCGTCGCCCGTCGGCCGACCAGGCGATCCAGCGGCCGGCCAGCTCGCGCGGGACGGGGGCCGGGGCCCGGGAGCCGGCGGGGCATCCGGGTCGCCGGGCGTGTCGGCCACCGGGCGTCGGAGATGATCACCGAGGCTGCGGAGGGCCTCGAGGATGAGGTTCATGGTCCTGATGCCTCGCCAGGGCTTCGGATCGACGAGCGTCCCACTATCATCTCCATCCTGGCGTCGAGTCTCCCGGCGGGGCAGGGCCGACGGCCGATCGCCGGGCAGGGCGAGGCCGATCTCATCACCCTGATCGCTCCGAGCTGGTCGGGCTGCTTGCGAGAAGTGGCAGGGACGTCGGTGGCCGGCGACCGCACCTCCGATCGCGCTGGCGGTGCGTCTCCTCGGGCTGGAAGCGAGCCGCCCGGGCGCCCCGTTGACGGGGACCTGGGCGGTTCTCCTTGCGCCGTCAGCGGTTTTGTCATCGTGCAGACAGATTCAGCACTCCTTGATTCCAGGGCAAAATGAATCGGAGTTGATAAAATCGGCTGATGCGACAGCCCCGATTTCCCTGGGTTTTCAGCCCTTCGGGCCCGCTTGCGTGGATGGGGGCGGAGGACGCACCTCACCCCTGCCGGCCGTTGCCGCATAGGGGCAGGGCAGGGGGATGCGGCCTGGGGTCGGTCGCGTGCCAGGACCGGCCCCGGCCGCGACAGGGGCGGACGCCTCGCCCGCCGCTCACTGGACGGATCGGAGGAAAAAGTTGATCGGCTCGGCCCACTCGGGCCCAATTTAAGGGCGAGGGCACCACGACCGACCGAGGAGGGCCGACCCGATGTCCCGCAGCAACGCCATCACCGGAGCCGCCCTGCGGCATCTCCGTTCCCTTTACGACTCCGGTGGCGTGGCGGGCCTGACCGACGCCGAGCTGCTCGACCGGTTCGCCGCCGACCCCGACGAGGCGGACTTCGCCGCGCTGGTCGACCGCCATGGGCCGATGGTCCTGGCCACCTGCCGCGGCGTCCTCCGCGACCCGCACGACGCCGACGACGCCTTCCAGGCCACCTTCCTCGTCCTCGCCCGGCGCTCCGGCTCCCTGCGGGTCGCCGGCGGCTCGGTCGGCGGCTGGCTGCACGGCGTGGCCCTGCGGGTCGACGCCCGGGCCCGGGCCGAGCGGGCCCGCCGGTCGTCCCGCGAGGGGACGGCCACCGTCCCGGTCGAGGTGGCCGACGTCGACGACAGGGCCCGTCGCGTCGACCTGCTCGACGCCGTGCACGTCGAGATCGGGCGGCTGCCCTCCCGCTGCCGGGGGCCGGTGGTGCTCTGCTACCTGGAGGGCCGCACCCACGCCCAGGCCGCCGCGGCGCTGGGCCGGGGCGAGGCGACGGTGCGGCGGCGGCTGGCCGAGGCCCGCGAGCTGCTCAAGGCCCGGCTGGGACGGCGCGGCCTGGCGCCGGCGGCCGGCCTGGCTGCCCTGCTCGGCACCCACCGGGCTTCGGCCGAGGTCCGGGAGTCGCTGGCGACGGCCACCGCCCGCGCCGCCCGCTCCCTCGCCCTGGGCCGCGGCGCCGTCGGGGCCAGCGCCTCGGCGCTGGCCTTGGCCGGCGGCGTGTTCCGGGCCGCGCTGCTGGCCAGGCTCCGGGCGACCGGGGTCGCCGCCCTCGCGCTCGGGGCGGCGACCTGGCTGGGGATCGCGGGAGCCGGCGATCTGCGAGCCGGGGGCGGCCCGCAGCCGGAGGCGGCCAGCCGCACCGCCGCGTCGCCACCGACTCCCGAGCGTCCTCCGACAGCCAATGTCCGGCCGGACCGGGAGCCCGAGGGGCCTCTCCCGTCCGACCGGAGTGGCGAGGGGGTCGTCCGGCTCGGCGGCCGGGTCGTCGCCCCGGATGGCAGGCCGGTGGCGGGGGCGGCCGTGCGGGCGATCCTGTACAAGCCGGTGGGCGGCATCGACGAGGCCCGGCCCGACACGGCAAGCCGGGGCGACGGGTCGTTCACGATTGCCGTGCCGGAGGGGTACGACATCGAGTCCGTCCCGGGGCCGGCAGGGCGGGCGTTGACCCTCCTGGCGACGGCCGAAGGCTACGGGCCGGGGTGGGAGGAAATCCCCGACCGCTCTGACGCCCCCGCCGAGGCGACGATCCGGCTCGCCGTGGACGACGTGCCGATCACCGGCCGGGTCGTCGACCTGGAAGGTCGACCCGTCGCCGGCGCCCGGGTCCGCTCTAACACCCTGTTCCGACCCGGGGACGGCGACGCGCTCGATGCCTGGCTCGCCGCCGCCCGGGAGCGGGGCCGAGGGCCCTGGGATGGGCTGGAGGGCGTCCCCTTCGAGCGTTCCTGGGCCACCGACGCCGACGGCCGCTTCCGGCTGGACGGCCTCGGCCGCGAGCGGCTGGCGGAGCTGATCCTCACCGGCCCCGGCATCGCCGCCTCGCACCTCTTCGCCATGACCAGGGACGTGCCGGCCGTCCGTGCCCCGGACCCGAACCGAGTCGCCGCGCCTCCGGTCGTCTACCACGGGGCCCGGCTCGATCATGCCGCCGCGCCCGCCAAGCCGATCGTCGGCGTCGTCCGCGACCGGGATACCGGCGTGCCGCTGGCGGGCGTGACGATCCGGGGGAGGGCCTACGAGCCGAACAACCTGGCCTCCGCCCCCGGCGTCGAGACGCTCAGCGACGCCGAGGGCCGCTACGAGCTGACCGGCCTGACGCGGGCCGATCGCTACACCCTGTTCGTCTGGCCGGGCGCTGACCGGCCCTATCCCAACGCCATCCTGGTGGCCGAGGCTACCACCCCGGCCCACCAGCCCGTTCCGTTCGGCATTGGGCTGGCGCGCGGGGTGGTCATCCGGGGCCGCGTGACCGACGCGGCCACCGGCGCGCCGGCCCCCGCCGTGGTCTCCTACTTCGCCTCCCGGGAGAACCCGCACGTCGACGACTATCCCGGCTTCCGCGGGGCCATCAGCCTGGAGCCGAGGGCCGAGACCGAGCGGGACGGCTCCTTCGCGCTGGTCGGCCTGCCGGGGCGGGGCCTGCTGGCGGCCCGATCGGCGTCGACCCGCTACCCGCGCGGCGACGGCGCAGACGCGATCGGGGGGCTCGACGCGACGAACGGCACCTTCGACACCGTCCCCGGGACCTGCTACTCCCAGTTCTACCACCGGATCGTCCCCGTCGAGGTCGCGTCGGGGGCCGACGCCATCACCCGGGACATCGCGTTCCGGCGCGGCGGGTCCGTGTCCATCACGGCGGTCGCCCCCGACGGCGAGCCGCTCGACGGCGTACGGTACGAGATCATGACGGACCGTCGCTTCGTGGCTCCGGGCGAGGTCGAGTCCGGCTCCCTGGTCATCGACAACCTGCAGCCCGGGCATCGCCGCCACCTGATCCTCTGGCACCCGGGGCGAGGGTTGGTCGGCTCACTGTTGCTCAGCGGCGACGAGCACGGCGCGATGACCTTGGGGCTCGGGCCGTGGGGCGTCGTCGCGGGGCGGCTCGTCGACGAGGACGACCGCCTGCGCCGCGGCGTCCACCTCCGGATCATCGGCGGCGAATTCGACCCGGGGCGAGGCTTCTCGACCGAGGAGTTCCATCCCGACGCCGACGGTCGATTTCGCATCGAGGGCCTGGTGCCCGGCCTCCGGTACGATACCTATGCGGTCCACGAGGGGCGCGGGCCGCTCGGGACGGCCTTCGAGGACGTCGTGGTCGGCCCCGGCGAGGTGAAGGAAGTGGGCGACGTGGTGATCGAGCCGGAAGCCCCGTAGGCGCGGGGCCGGTGGCCGGCCTGCTCCGATCGTCGGGCGAAAGGTGATCGGGTCGGGCCCCGGCGGCCCTCAGTAGGGCAGAGGCCACGACACCGAGCCAGGAGGACCGAGCCGATGCCCCGCCCCGTGACCGGCGCCGCCCTGCTGCACCTGCACCGCCTGTTCGCCGAGGGGTCCCTCGCCGGGCTGACCGACGCCCAGCTGCTGGGCCGCTTCGCCGCCGACCGCGACGAGGCGGCCTTCGCCGCCCTGGTCGACCGCCACGGGCCGATGGTCCTGGGCGTCTGCCGCGCCGTGCTCGGCGACGCCCACGTCGCCGAGGACGCCTTCCAGGCCACCTTCCTGACCCTCGCCCGGCGCTCCGGCGTGCTGCGGCCGGCCGGCGAATCGCTCGGCGGCTACCTGCACCGGGTCGCCCACCGCGAGGCCCGCCGGCTCAATGCCGCCGACGCCCGCCGCCGGGCCCTGGACCGCCGCGCCGCCGCCGAGGCCGCCCGGCGCGGGGCGACGGCCGACTCGGACCTGATCGCCGCCGTGCATTGGGCCGTCGCCGACCTGCCCGACCGGCTCCGCCTGCCGGTCGTGCTCTGCCACCTGGAGGGCCGCACCCACGCCCAGGCCGCCGCCGAGCTGCTCTGGGGCGAGGCCACCGTCCGCCGCCGCCTGGCCGACGCGAGGGACCTGCTGCGATCGCGGCTGACCCGCGAGGGGATCGCGCCGGCCGTCGGCGTGCTGGCCCTCCTCCGCCCCGATCGGCCGTCGGCCGCCGCGTCGGCCCTCCGGGCGGATCGGCTCGCCCGGCTGGCGGCGAGCTCCCCGGCCGGCCCCGGGCTCGGAGCGGGCCTCGTCGCCGCGGCGACCGCGTGGGCCTCCCGGCTCGCCCGGCTGGCGTCCCAGGGGACCGTGAGGGTCGCCTCGGTGGCCTCGCTCGGGGCGGCCCTCTGCCTGATCCCGGGTGCCCCCGCCCCCGTCGGGGCCCCCGGGGCCTCCGGACCACCCCTGACCGGCCGCGTCACCCTGGCCGGGGCCCCGGGTGCCCCGGAGATCCCGTCCCCGATCCTGCGAGGCGAACCCCAGGCTCCCGACGACAAAGACGACGAGGCCGAGCCCATGAAGCGCGTGACCCTGACCGGCCGCGTCGAGCGGCCGGACGGCATGCCGGCCGCCGGGGCCCGCGTCTTCGTCATCGAGCCGGACTATCAGCCGATCGGCCCGGCCCCGGAGCCCGAGGCCGCCGCCCGGGCCGACGCCGACGGCCGCTTCACGGTTCAGGTCCCCGCCCCGAAGGCCGCCGAGGAGGCCGCCGAGGCAGCCGGACAGATCCCGGCCCACATCATCGCGATGGCCGACGGGTTCGGGCCGGCGATCGCCGAGTCCCCGACCGAGGGCGAGCCGCCGACGCTCCGCCTCGTGCCGGACGATGTCCCCATTTCGGGCCGGATCCTCGACATCGACGGCCAGCCTGTTCCCGGGGCGACCATCCGGGTGCAGTCGCTCTCCCGGAGCCCCGACGAGGACCTCGAAGAGTGGCTCACGACCCTGGAGCGCGAGCAGGCCGCCTATGCGGTCCAGTATCGCCTGCTCTCCGGCTGGCCGGGCCGGTCGGTCGAGCGGCTCATCGGCCCGGCGACCACCGACGCCGACGGCCGGTTCCGGCTCGAGGGGATCGGCCGGGAGCGGGTCGTGGGGCTCTGGATCGAGGCGCAGACGATCGAGACGACGGTCGTCTTCGCCCGCACCCGCCCCGGTGAACTGCTCCGCTTCCCGACGTTCAACCCCCACGACACCGAGGAACGCCACAAGGCCTCCTATTACGGCAACGAATTCGAGCTCGTCGCCGGCCCGACGCAGGTCGTCGTCGGCTCGGTCCGCGACGCCGACACCGGCGAGCCGCTGGCCGGGGCGGTCGTCCAGAGCCCCTCGGCCCTGGGGAACCCGCTCGGTTACATCCAGACGACGACCGACGCCGAGGGCCGCTATCGGCTCACCGGGCTCTCGACCGGGGAGGATTCGCTCGGCAATTCCAACGCCGTCCTCGTCAGGCCGCCGGACGGCGAACCCTATCCGATGCTGCTGCGAGACGTGCAGCCCGGCGACCCGACGGCCCCGGTCACGATCGACTTCGAGATGAAGCGGGGGGCCTGGATCGTCGGCCGCGTGTTCAACAAAGTGACCGGCGAGGGCGTCTCCCGGGCCGGGCTCCAATACTTTATCTTCGAGGATAACCCCCACCGCGAGGACTACCGGGGCTTCGACTACCCCCGCATCTCCTTCCCGCTCCAGTCCGAGGAGGACGGCACCTTCCGGATCGTCGGCATCCCCGGCCGGGGACTCGTCGGCGCCCGGAGCGGCAATGAGGGGTTCCGGATCGGGTTGGGGGTCGACCACCTGAAGGCCGAGGATAACGGCGGCTTCCTGCGCACGGTCCCGTCCCAGTGCATCCCCAGCTCGTTCAACACCATGGTCGAGGTCGACATCCCGGAGGGGGCCGACACGTTCCCCTGCGAGATCCCGCTCGACCCCGGCCATTGGATCGAGGTCCGCGCGGTCGGCCCCGACGGGAAACCAAGGACGGGCGTCTGGGCGTTCGGGAAGGCCGATTTCTACCGGTTATGGCGGCGAGAGCCCGAGGGGGAGGAGACGTTCGACGTGACGGCCCTCGGGCCCGACGAGCGCCGCCTGATCCTCGTCGCGCACGAGGGCGACCGGCTCGCCGGCATGGCCATGGCCGGGGGGGACGGGCCGGACGCGCTGGCGATCGAGATGCAGCCCTGGGCCGAGGTCACCGGCCGTCTCGTCGACCCGGACGGGCGCCCCTTCGCCTCGGCGGCGCTGAAGCCCCGGGATTTCGTCAAGGCGGGGGCCGACGGGAGCCGCGTCGGTTCGGTGCCGGACGAGTTGATCACGCTGGGCGACGACGGCCGGTTCCACATCCGAGGGCTGCTGCCCGGCCTGACGTACACCTTCTGGTTGGATCGGGACAATCGGATCCTGGGCCAGCCGATCACCGAGCTGACCGTCGAGGCCGGCGAGGAGAAGGACCTCGGCGACGTGGTCGTCGAGCCGCCCGAGTGAACCGGCGTCCCGACCGGCGGTCGACGCGGTTCCATGACGCCCCGATCGCCCAGGGATTCGGGGAACGTGGGAAAAGCTGACCGGCCCGACCCCGCTCGGCCCCTATACGGGGTGAGCGCAATCGACTCACCCGAGCGGAGATCCACCCGATGCCTCGACCCGCCTCCGGCGTCGCCCTGTGCCTGGTCCGCCGGCTCTTCGCCGAGGGGAGCGTCGCCGGCCTGACCGACGCCCAGCTCCTCACCCGGTTCGCCCGCGACCGCGACGAGGGGGCCTTCGCCGCCCTGGTCGACCGCCACGGGCCGATGGTCCTGGCCGTCTGCCGCGCCGCGACCCGGGATCCGGGGGACGCCGAGGACGCCTTCCAGGCCACCTTCCTCACCCTGGCCCGCAGGGCCGATCGGTTCGAGGTCCGGGGCGACTCGCTCGGCGGCTGGCTGCACCGGGTCGCGCACCGGGCCGCCGCCCGCACCTCGGCCGAGGCCGCCCGGCGGCGGGCCGTCGAGCGCCAGGCGGCCGACGCCGCCGACCGTCGGGCGGCCGACCCGGCCCCGCTCGCCGAGCTGCGGGAGGCGGTCCACCTGGAGGTCGGCCGCCTGCCCGAGCGCTGCCGCCTGCCGGTCGTGCTCTGCTACCTCGAGGGGAAGACGACCGAGGAGGCCGCCTCGGCCCTGCGGTGGGGCGAGAAGACCGTCCGCCGTCGCCTGGGAGACGCCCGGGAGCTGCTCCGCTCCCGCCTGGCCCGCGCCGGGGTCGTCCCGACGGTCGGCCTGCTGGAGCTGCTCCGCCCCGACGCCGTCTCGGCCGCCGACGCCCTGGCCCGATCCGCCTCCGTCGCCCGCCGGGCGGCCGAACTCTCGACCGCCGGCCCGGCGGCGATCCTGGCCGGGACGGTCTCCGCCCTCGTCGCCCGGCTATCCCAGGTCGCCGGGACGGTGCCGATCAAGGGGGTGGTCACGACCGCCGTTGCCGCCCTGGTGATCGTCAGCCCGATCGACCCGGGGAGGGCCACCGACGGAGGCGAGTCCTCTCCGCGGCCCGCGCCCTCCGCCTCGTCCCGGTCCGACGAATCCCCCGCCCCCCGGGCGGCCCCCGCGCCGTCGCCCCCGCGATCCGACGACGCCCCGCCCGCCGACCTCGTCTCGATCGCCGGCCGGGTCGTCGGGCCCGACGGCGCCCCCGTCGCCGGGGCGGACGTGACCGTCTTCCAGATCGCACCGGGCGACGACTTCCCCCCGGGCGCCATCCGGGCCCGCAGCGGCCCGGACGGCTCCTACCGGATCGAGGTCGACCGCTCCCGCCTGCGAGGGCTCGACGCGGTCGAGCTCGTGCCCGTCGACCGGCCGATCCTGGCCGCCTCGGCCCCCGGCTCCGGCCCGGCCTGGATCCAGGCCGACGGCCCCGAGGGGCTCGACGGCCAGACCCTCCGGCTCGTCGAGGAGGGCGTCCCGCTCCGCGGCCGGGTGCTCGACCTGGAGGGCCGGCCGGTGCCGGGCGCGGTCGTCCGGCCTTATGCGATCATCGCGGCCGAGGGGGAGGATCTCCTGGCGGCCCTGGACGCGGCGGGGGGCGAGGGCGCGCGGCGGCGGCTACGGTCCCCGTCCCTGGATGCCCGGGTCGCGGGGCTCCCGCGCGAGGTCGTCGCCGACGCGGAGGGCCGCCTCTCGATCGCTGGCATCGGTCGCGATCGGCTCCTGCTGTTCACGATCGCCGCGCCGACGATCGCGACGGAGCAACTCTACGCCACGAACCGCTCAGGGCCGGGCCAGGTGCTCGAGGAATTCGACGGGCCGGGCACCCGGCCGGAGACGCTCCTCGGGAACCCCTTCGAGCACCTTGCCCAGCCGTCCGTGCCGATCGAGGGCATCGTCCGGTCCGCCGAGACGGGCCGGCCCATCGCGGGCGTCCTGCTCCGGGGGCGGGGCGGGGACGTGCTCGTCGAGGCCGAGAGCGACGCCGAGGGCCGCTACCGGATGCTCGGGGTGCCCAAGCTCGAGCGGTACGAGGTCGCCGCCCTGCCGGGGGATCTCCCGTTCGTCGGAGCCTCGGGATCGGCCCCCGGCGGACCGGGCCTGGGCCCGGTGACCGTCGACTTCGACCTGATGCCGGGCGTCGTCCTCCGGGGCCGGCTGGCCGAGCTCGGGACCGGCGCCCCCGTCCTGGCCGAGGTCACCTACCTGCCCTTCCTCGACAACCCGGCCGCCGACGCGATCTCCGGCATCGGGACGGGCAACCACTGGGTCGAATGGGACAAGGCCCGCACCGCCGAGGACGGCAGCTTCACGCTCGTCGTCCCCCCCGGCCACGGCCTGCTCATCGCCCAGTCCGCGTTCCAACGCTATGCCCCCGGGCACGGCGCCGATCGGATCGCCGGGCTCGGCGAGGATGAGCCCGCGTCGGCCACGCTGCCCGAGCTGCCCGCCGTCCTCCCCGAGTCATTGCTCGAGGTCGACCTCCCGGCCGATGCCCCGCCGGCCCCCGTCCTGATGGAGTTCGACCCCGGAACGACGATCCGGGGCGTCGTCCTCGGGCCGGACGCGAAGCCCGCCCCCCATGCCAGGGTCTACATCCGCGAGGATGGGAAGACCCGGCACCACACCGCGGCCGACGAGGAGGGGCGCTTCCGCCTCGCGGTCTCGGGTTCGGAATTCGAGTCCGGCGTGCCGCTGGTCGCGATCTCCGAGGGGCTCGCCCCCGGCTTCGCCCGGGTGGATGCGGGGGAGCAGGACGCGCAGCTGCGGTTCAGGGTTGATGACGTGCCGATTCTCGGGCGGGTGCTCGATCTCGAGGGCAGGCCGGTCGCAGGAGTGGCAATCCGCCCGAGGCTGGTCCAGGAGCCCGAGGAAGGCGACCTTTCCGAGTGGCTGCGGGCGGCCCGCACCGGGGACGCCGGGGCGAACGAGCTGGAGAACCGATTCCTCGGCCGTTCGATCATGGCCCAGGAGCTCGGCCTCTCCGGGGAGCTGACCACCGACGCCGAGGGGCGTTTCCGCCTCGACGGGGTCGGCCGCGAGCGGTTGATCGAGCTGCAGATCGTCGGCCCCGGGATCCGCTATGCCGCCCCGCACGTCATGACCCGGCCCGGGGCGGAGGCGTTCGACCTGCCCTATGGGGCAGGCAGCACCAACTGGGGAGTGGTGCAATACTACGGCCCGAACTTCGACCACTTCGCCTCGCCCAGCCGGCCGATCGAGGGCGTCGTCCGGGACATCGACACCGGCGAGCCGCTCGCCGGCGTCCAGGTCCACAGCTACCAGTTCGCCGAGTTCCCGCTGATCGGGGCGACTCAACTCTCCGCCTCGACGGACGGCGAGGGGCGTTTCCGCCTGGACGGGATGTCGCCGGCCGAGGGGAACGACATCATCGCCTTCCCGCCGGTCGACCAACCCTACCTGCCCTCGATCGTGGCGGTCGAGGCCCCGCCCCCAGGCCTCGACCCTTCGACGATGGACATCCCGCTCAAGCGGGGCGTCTGGATCGAGGGCCGGGTCACCGACGAGGAGACCGGAGAGCCGATCCGGGGGGGATTCGTCCAGTACGGCGTCCTCCGGGACAACCCGAGCCTCGCCGAGTGTCCCGGGCTCGGCGGCGCCGAGCGATGGGCCGACTTCCGGCTCGACGTCGAGGGTCGCTATCGCGTGCCGGGGCTCCCCGGCCAAGGGGTGATCGGCGTGGTCGCGTCCGGAGGCCGACGCTATCTCACCGTGAAGGACCAGGAGGATGGAGGCGCCCGGTTCGAGGGGCTGGACATCGCCCCTCGTGACTTCTACCTCGGCGCCATCAACGAACTGGCCGAAGTCGACATCCCCAAAGGTGCGGACTCGTTCCGGTGCGACCTCGCCCTGACGCCCGGCCGGACGAGGACGATCCTCGTTGAGGATCCCGAAGGCCGCCCGCTCTCCGGCTATCGGGTCTCGGGCCACTGGCACTTCTCGAACTGGACCGATCCCCAGGACGAGGCGGCCTTTACGCTCGACGCGCTGCCGCGGTCGGGGACCCGCACCCTCCGCTTCCAGCATAAGGGGCAGGGCCTCGCGGCCTCGCTCGAACTCGACCTCTCTGAAGAGCACGAACAACCGATCAGGGTCACGCTCGTCCCCTGGGGCGTCGCCCTGGGCAGGCTCGTCGACCGGGACGGGAGGCCACGGGCCGGCGTGCGGCTCGACGTCGCGGCGCAGCAGGGAGAGCGGAGGCACAGCGTGTTCGACCACGACTACGGCACGCTCCCCTTGACCGACGCCGACGGTCGCTTTCGCATCGAAGGCCTGTTCCCGGGCCAGCCGCACCAGATCCGTCCGATGCGGACCCAGGGGATGCTCGGCCACCCGATCGCCGAGAGGGTCGAGGCAGGCTCGGGGGAAACACTGGACCTTGGCGAGGTCCGAGAGGAGGAACGACCATGACCCGGCCGATCGATGGCCCGTCTTCGGGGGCGGCCTGGGATCCCTACGAGCCGGATGCCGGGCAGCCCTGGGACCTCCGCCGGGTCGTCCACCTGCACCGCCGGGCCGGCTTCGCCGCGACCTGGGACGAGCTGCAACGCGACCTGGCCGACGGCCCCGGGCCGGGCGTCGACCGCCTGCTGGCGGGCAAATCCCGGGAGTACGGCGTGGCCGAGGGGTTCGACCGCACGTCGACACTCCTCGCCGACGCGGCGGTCGCCTCCAACGACCCGAACCGCCTGAAGGCCTGGTGGTTCTACCGCATCCTCTTCGGGCCCGACCCGCTCGGCGAGCGCCTGACCCTGATGTGGCACAACCACTTCGCCACCGGCAACCGGAAGGTCGACGACCTCGGTCTGATGCGACGCCAGAACGAATCGCTGCGCGAGCAGGCCCGCGCCCCGTTCGGCGACCTGCTCGGCGCGATGGTCGAGGACCCCGCGCTGCTGGTCTGGCTCGATTCGCCGAGCAACCGCAAGGGCCGGCCTAACGAGAACCTCGCCCGCGAGCTGATGGAGCTGTTCACCCTGGGCGTCGGCCACTACTCCGAAGTCGACGTCAGGGAGGCGGCCCGGGCCCTGACCGGCTGGGACGTCGAGGACGGCGGGGCGACCTTCGTCGCCCCCCGGCACGACGACGGCGAGAAGTCCGTCCTCGGCCGCTCCGGCCGCCTCGGCGCCGACGACATGGTCTCCCTGCTGCGGGAGCACCCGGCGACGGCCGATCGGCTCGCCTGGCGGCTCTGCGATACGTTCATGGGCGAGGGGGCCGTCGACGAGGCGGCGGCCGGGGCACTGGCCGAGGACCTGAGGGCCCACGACCTGGACATCGGCCGGGCGGTCGCCCTGATCCTCCGCTCATGGGCGTTCTTCGACGAGGCGAACCTCGGCACGAGAGTCGTCGACCCGGTCCCCTTCGTCGCCGCCCCGGTGCGGGCGCTGGAGCTGCTCGACCCGCCGCCGAGCACCCTGGTGCTGGCCGACTGGGCCGCCCGGCTCGGCCAGGAGCTGTTCGACCCGCCCAACGTCGGCGGCTGGCCCGGGGGCCGGTCGTGGCTCGGCGGCCGGGCAGTCATCGGCCGGGCGAACTTCGCCGCGGCGCTGGTCGAGGGGGTGGGTATCGGCCGCTCGATGCCGTTCGACGCCCTCGCCCTGGCCGATCGCCACGGCCGAAGCGGTGGCCCCGAGGCGCTGATCGGCCTCGTCGCCGAGTTGCTGCTGGGCGCGATCCCCGGCGGCGGCTGGCTCGATCGCCTCGCCTCGGTCGCCGGCGCCTCCGCGTCGTGGGGGCCGGAGACCGCCCGCCGCGCCGTCGCCCTGGTGCTCGCCTGCCCCGAGGCCCAGATCTGCTGAACCGACCCCGCCGCGACCCGGACCGGAGGATCTTCCCCATGCCGACTCCCAGCCGCCGCGACTTCCTGAGGGCGGGCCTGCGCTCGTCGTCGCTGATCGCCCTGGCCCCGATGGTCCCCGGCTTCCTCGCCCGGTCGGCCCGCGCCGCCCGGCCCGAGGCAGACGCGCGGGTGCTGGTCGTGATCCAGCTCGACGGCGGCAACGACGGGATCAACACCGTCGTCCCCTTCGAAGACGACGGCTACGCCCGCCACCGCGACGCCCTCCGCCTGCCGGCCGACCGGCTGATCAAGATTGACGACCGCCTGGCCCTGCACCCGTCGATGCGAGGGGCGGCCGACTTGCTCGAGTCCGGCCGGCTGGCGATCGTGCCGGGCGTCGGCTATCCGAACCCGAACCGATCGCACTTCGAGTCGATGGCCATCTGGCACTCGGCGCGGCTCGACCCCGAGGACCGCACCGGCCAGGGCTGGCTCGGCCGCGCCTTCGACGAGTCCGGCCTCGACGGCTCGCCGTCGCTCCTCGTCGGCCCCGGGCCGTCGCCGACCGCATTGATCGGCCGCCGCGCCTCGGCCGCCTCCCTCGAGCGGCTCGACGACTACGCGCCCGCCCCGCTCGTCGCCGGCCTCGGGGCGGCAGCCTCCCCGGCCCCCGCACCGGGCGACGACCTCGCCGCGTTCGTCCGCCGCAGCACGCTGGACGCCTACGCCACCGCCGACCAGCTCGCCGAGCTCGCCCGCGAGGGCGACGACGCCCGCTACCCGGCCACCGGCCTGGCCGACCGGCTGCGCACCGTCGCCCGGCTGCTGAAGGCCGGCCACGCGGCGCGGGCCTACTACGCCACGCAGCCGGGCTACGACACCCACGCCGGGCAGCTCCCGACGCACGGCCGCCTGCTGTCGGAGCTGTCGGGGGCGCTGAAGGCGTTCCTCGACGACCTGGCGGCCGCGGGGCTGGCCGAACGGGTGCTGGTGCTCTGCTTCTCGGAATTCGGCCGCCGGGTAGCCGAGAACGGCTCGGCCGGCACCGACCACGGGACGGCCGGGCCGGTGCTGGTTGCCGGCCCCGGCGTGGCGGCCGGGGTCGCCGGGCCGTCCCCGAGCCTGGAGGAGCTGGAGGGCGGCGACCTGGCGACGGCCGTCGACTTCCGCCGCGTCTACGCGACCGTGCTGAGCGGCTGGATGGGGCTGCCGGCCGGGGCGGCGCTGGGCGGGGAGTTCGAGCCGTTGCCGCTGCTGGGCGGCTGAGGCGGAACCCGGCGAGGCCCGGCGACGGGGGAGGGCCGGCGAGGAAGCCGGAGGGCCGCCCGTCTAAATCGCGACGAGAGCCTTCGCCGACGACTTGGCAGCGGGGTGAGTTTTTCGGGGCAGATCGCGAAGGGGGCTGATCGCCTACCGGGCGGCCCAGCTCACCACCCGCAGCCCCGGCACCGCCGCCAGGTCGCTGTCCTCGCTCACCACCGTGCAGTTGCCCAGCTCCAGCGCGATCGCCGCGATCTGCAGGTCCACCTGCTGGATCAGCCGGCCGCCCCGCCGAAGCTCCGCATACAGCCGCCCGTAGGTCGCCGCCGCCTCCGCCGTGAACGGCCAGAGCCGGAAGAGCTTCAGCGACCGCCGCAGGACCTCCAGCTTGCGCTCCCGCGTCACGCTGTACTCCACCCCCGCGTACAGCTCCCCCAGCACCGGCAGCCCGATGCCGATCTCGTGCCCGGCCATCCGGGCCGCCTTCATCCGCTCCGGCACGCCCCGCCGCCGGAACATCGCGTCGGCCGCCGCGTTGGTGTCCAGCAGGTACCGGCTCACGGCCGTTCCCCATCGGACCGCTCCCGCATCCGGGCCAGGGTGTAGCCCCCGACCTCCTGCCGGGCCGCCCGCCATCGGGCCTCCTCGGCCTCGGACATCTGCAGGGGCGGCAGAGCCTCGAAGGCGGCGAGCCAGCGGGCGATGGAGTCAGGGTCGTCGCCCAGCAGATCGCCCTCGGCCTCGGCGGCCGACGCGAGCGGCTCGACGCTCAGGGCGGTGCCGTCGGGCCAGTCGACCGGCTGGGTAGGGACGATGCGGCCGTCCTTCCAGATGGCGGGAATGGCTCTCACGTCGAGGCCTCCGGGCGGTGGAGCGGAGCAGGGGGCCGAGGGCGGCCCACGCGACCATTGTAGCGGACGGCCGCCGATCGGTTCAGGGCGACGGTACCGGCAGCGGGTGCGTCAATCGTGGGAGCAGGCGCAGCCGCCGGGCGATCCGCCACGCGGCGTGCTCGGCGCTTCCCGTTGCTGTGCCGGCGGATCCGCCATGATCAAAGACGCGTGTCCCTGCGTCGATCCGAGGCCGATTCGGTCCGAAGCCGACCTGATCAGCAGCGTCGTGGGCGTCGATCACCTGGGATTTCCGCGGGATCGCCGCCCGGTGCGTGGATGGGGGCGGATCACGCACCGAAGTCGCGGCAGAGGACTTGGTGCCGAAGCTCTTATTCGAACTCGAAGACCGGGACCGGCCGGCCACTCGGCACAGCGGGCGGGATCAGGTGCCGGAGATTGGCCGGGGTCGCACGCGGGTCGAGCAACCCCTCGCGCAGGAACGCGACGAGGTCGGCGAACTCGGAGCGAGTGAGGGGTGTCGGCCTGTACAGCAAGGGGTCGAGCCGCCGGAGCACCGGCAGCAGGGGCCCTTGCCGCAGGGTCAGGTCCACGTCGAGGCCGGCCCGCACCGGGTCGTATTGGCAGGCCGACCGGACGACATGGAGGTGGTGGGCCACCGCGTCCTCCAGCCGGGTGAAGCAGCCGTTGTGGAAGAACGTCGGCTGCAACGCGACGTTGCGCAGCGGCGAGGTCCGGAATCGGTAGCGGCTGTCGGGGTCGCCCGTGAACTCCTCCAGGCCGAGGTCCTCGTCGGCCCCGGGGCCCGCGAACGGGACATTGCCCGTCCCCACCCCGAAGAGGGGGGCGACCTGCGGGATGCCGATGGTATACATCTCGAAGTCGCTGAACATCTCGTTCGCCGGCCCCGCCACGGCGTGGCACCGGACGCACCCGGCCTTGCCGAAGAAGAGCAACGCCCCCCGCTTCTGTCGGTCGGTCATCGCCCGCCGGTCGCCTCGGGCGAACCGGTCGATCGGCGCGTCGGCGAAGGTGAGCGTGAACTCGAACTCCGCGATCGCCTGGCCGAACATCATGAAGGTGATCGGCCCGCCGGTGCCCACGGACGGATAGAGGGCCCCGAACAGCGCCCGATAGTTGGGGGTCGCGTTGAGCCGATCGAGCACGGCCATGCGGATCGGCTCGTTGCGCGAGCCGGTCTCCGCGTCCGGCGGCGGGACGGGGGAGCCGATGCCGTCGTCGAAGATGCCGCCGGTGCCGGTGAAGCCGGCCACCTCGATCTGCTCGGTCGGCGGGATATGCGCCTGGGCGACGAGCAGGTGGGAGAAGTTGGGGTCGCCGGCCGGGAACCGCGTGGTCCCCTCGGGCTCCGGGAACTCGAAGCCCTCGGAGTTGTCGAACGGGTCGCCCGAGACGGCGCTGAAGCGGCCATTCCACATCAACTTGGGGTAGAAGGCATTGTTGATGACCATCGGCGACCGCCGCTGGTTGCGCGGCCCGGCGCGGTTCGGGCCGACGAGGAATTTGTTCTGGACGCCGATGGCGATCGACTGGGTGTCGCCGAAGCCGTTGGTGGGGGAGTGGCAGCCGGCGCAGGTGTTGTCGTCGTGCAGGCCGGTGATCGTGTCGAAGAAGAGCAAGCGGCCCAGCTCGGCGAGGCCTGGGTCGATCGGGCGGCCGAGGCGCGGCTCCAGGGTCAATTTGATACGCCCGGTGAAGCCCTCTTGTGCGAGGACCGCGGCGAGTCGCGTGACGAGGTCGTCTGCCGCGCGGGCCTCGGGCACGAGGCCGAGGCACAACACGGTCGACAGGAAGGTTGCCGGACATCTCGACCCTCGGAGGCAACAAGGAAGCACCGGTAGGGAACGTTCGCGTGGGATCGTCATGGATCGCCTCCTGTTCGGGTGGTGTTGGAGTTGCCGCGTAGATTCGCTCGACGAGGGGAAATCCGGGGGCGATCGGGGCAGGCTTCGGCGCCCGGCTCGGCCGTTGAGCGCCGCCTGCCCGCGATCCGCCGCCCCGGTGCCCTCAACGGCGGGCGCCCGGGGTGAAGGTGATGTCGTCGAACGCGCCGCTGACGTCGACCGCGTCCACGACTCCGGCGAGTGGCCCGCGGTCGAAGAACACGATCGCAGCGAATTGCTCGGTCCCCGAAGTGGGGCGCAGGCCCATGTCGATCACCCTCAGGGCGGGGTCGTCCGGCTCGGGCTCACCGGCCGGCTAGGCCTTCATCCAGAGCCGGTGGCCGACGAAGCCCGCCTCCACGTCCCAGTCCTCGTCGGGGAAGAACGGGAGCTGCGCCGGGTCGGCCATCGCGAGGAGGGTGATCGGCGGGACGGCCCGGCGGTCGACCCGGCTGATGTAGAAGGTGCCGAAGCCGGTGCTGGTACAGCAGCGAGAGCCGGCGATCGGGTCGTCGCCTTCGCGGACGAAGAAGCCGGCCGTGGTCCCGAAGGTGTTGGCCCGGATCGTCCCCCGCAACGTCCCGCTGGAGAACCTCGGCTGGCCCTCGGCCGGCTCCCAGTGGGATTCGATGATCCCGGCGAAGGGGTGATCCAGGGGGATGGGCTCGATGGACTCGATGACGTACTCGCCCTCCTCGTTGACGTAGGAGATCCCGAGTCCGGTGGGGCTGTTCAGATCCCAGCCCTCGGCGTCGCCGTCGTCGAAGTCGTCGATCACGATGGTGCTGTTGGGGTCGCCGGCGGCGAGCATGATCACGGCGGCGAGGGACAGGCCGATCGCGGTCCACTTGCTTCTCATCATGAGCCTCCTTCACGGTTCGGAGCGGGGTGGGTCTGCGGTCCTTGAACATGCAGTCCCCCGGCGCGCAGACCGGGCGCTCGGGGCTGGATCGCCCTGGTTCATCCGGCGCGGTGGTTGGGCCGAACGACCGCCCGCCGGCATGCGATCGCTGACAGACGGTCGAGCGGACGAGGGGCTTCCGCCCCGAGGCGTTCTTACGGCCTGGTCGCCTCCGCCGGCACGTCCAGCAGCGCCTCGGTCTCGTGCAAGAGATCCCGCATCTCAGCGTCTTCCGTTCGGCCGGGCCGGGCGACGAGTTCCCGCAGGCGGCCCAGGGCCGCTCGCGCCTCGTCCCCTTGGCCGAGCCGTTGCCGGGCCATCGCCAGGAACGCCAGGCCCGCCGGGGAATCCTCGACGAGCCGGTCGGCGCGCGTCAGCGTCGCGACGGCCTCTTGATACAGGCCGGCGCGGCACCGGGCCGCGCCGAGAGTGGTCCGGTACGAGGCCTGGTCTTCGGCCAGGCGATAGGCATGCTCCGCCTGGAGTAAGGCGAAGCGGTACTGGAAGGCGTTGAGGTACGGCTGGCGGACCAGCGCCCAGCTCGCCCGGTGATACGACTCCGGATCGGTCTCTTCGTGGTAGCGGTCCACCAGCGACAGGGCCAGATCCCGCGCCCGGGGCCGGATCGTCGGCGTGTCTTGCAGGTAACTGATGACATCGGCCTTGCAGAGCGGCCTGGCGAAGAGGGAATCCAGCAGCCCGACGGCCTCGCGCTCGATGGCCGCTTCCGGCGTCCAGGGCCGGGCGTCCCAGGTCCTCAGAGTCCCGTCCCCGCAGCCGGCTGCCAGGCGCGTGCCGTCGGGGCTGAAGGCCAGGGTGTATACGAAGCTGGAGTAGCCTCGAAGCGTCAGGGCTTCCTGACCGGTCTGGACGTCCCAGATCTTGACCGCCTGCTCGCCACTGGCCGACGCGAGGCGAGCTCCAGCCGGGCTGAACGCCACGGCTGTCACTTGGGCGTAGTGTCCCCGGAGGGTGTCGAGTAGGCCGCCTGTCCGGGCATCCCAGATCTTCACGGTGTTGTCCCAGCCCCCGGAGGCGATGCGGCTCCCATCCGGGCTGAAGGTCACGCTCTGGGTGCCGAGTGGATAACTCCCCCCGGTGTGACCAGGGAGGGTAAGGTCTACCTTACCGGTCCTCGTGTCCCAGACGACGATGGTTCCGTCCGACAAGCTGGCCGCGGCCAGCCGGGTCCCGTCCGGAGTGAACGCAAGGCCGAGGACGGGGGTCATGAGGCCGCTCAGCGTCCGGGTGTCTCGGAGGCCATTCACGTCCCAGATCTTCACTTCGGCCGGTCCGATCCGGTCGTCAAAGGCCCCCGTCGTCGAGGCGATGCGCCGGCCATCGGGGCTGAACGTCACGCGGGAGACTCCGGCGGTGTGCCCGGACAACGTCCAACGCCACTGGCCTGTCGCTGCGTCCCAGAGCCGCACCGTCCGGTCCGCGCTGGCCGAGGCCAGCAGGGCGCCATCGGGGCTGAACGCCACGCCCCAGACCTCGTCGCTGTGCCCCTCGGGCGCAAACCGCAGCTGGCCGGTCGTGGTGTCCCAGACCTTGACCGTGTTGCTGCCTCTGCTGGTGGAGGCCAGTAGCGTGCCATCGGGGCTGAACGCCACGCAGGTCGCCCAGTCGGCATGGCCCGCGAAGGGGCGCGGCTCCTGGTCGGTCATCATGTCCCAGACATTAACGGTCCCATCGACACTGGCCGAGACGAGCCGGCCGCCGTCCGGACTGAACGCGATGCACGTGACCTCGTGAGTGTGGCCGCGAAACGTCCGCGCGACCTGTCGAGTCGTCAGATCCCAGACCCGCACCACCCGGCCGCGGCCGCCGGTGACCAGCCATCGGCCGTCGGGGCTGAACGCCAGGTCCGACGCGTTGTCATGGTCCGGGAGAACAAAGACTTCCGAGCCCGTAGTGACGTCCCAGATCACCGCGCGATCGGTCCCTCCCGTGGCTAACCGGCTGCCGTCGGGGCTGAACGCCACGGTGAAACCCCGGCCCTTGGCAGCTTTCAGGGCGGGGTGCAGCTCCCGGTAGTTGGTCGTATCCCAGAGCTTTGCAAAGCCGTCTCCGCCGATCGAGGCGATCAGCGTCCCATCGGGGCTGAACACCACCGTCCGGACGCCGGCGGTGTGTCCCGGGAGGGTCCGCACGTGCTGGCCGGTTGCGGCTTCCCAGACCATGAGGGTCTCGCCGCCCGCGGCGATCCGGTTCCCATCCGGACTGAAGGCCACCGTGAGGAGGACGCCGCCGGGCACGCGGATCGGCGGCCGCACTTCGCGGCCCGTGGCCACGTCCCAGACCCTCAGGGTTTGATCCTCGCCGACCGAGACCAGCCTGTTCCCATCCGGACCGAACGTCACCGAATACACTTGGCCGGAGTGACCGGTGAGGGATTGCAACAGGCGACCCGTGCGCGCATCCGAGAGCGTCACGAGGTCGTCGCATGCCGCGGCCAGGAGGGTGCCATCCGGGCTGAACGCCACGCTATTCCTACCGGGGAATCCGTTGTGGCCGGTGAGCGTGAGGAGCGCGCCGTGGCGCAGCCGGTCGATGCAGTACCACTCCCAGCCCCGCTGGTCGCGGGGGCAGTCGTCGAGTAACTGGCGTGCCCGGCCCAGATTCCCGTCGTTCCACGCCGCTTGCGCCAGCGCGATGTGATGGAAATATCGATACCGTTCCGCGTCCATCCTGGCCACTTCTGCCAGATCCTTGGCCACTTTCAACCGAGCGTTGTAGACCAACCCGGTGACGACCATGCCCAGGGCCACCACAGCCACGCCGCTGATCAGCAGCAGCGCCGCGGCGGTCGGCCGGCGCCGTGCCCAGATCCACGCCCGCTCCAGGGCGCCGACCGACCGCGCCTGGATCGGCTCGCGACTCAGGTACCGCCGCAGGTCGGCCGCCAGCTCGCCGGCCGAGGCATAGCGCCGGGCCGGTTCCTTGTGGATCGCCTTGTGGACGATCGTCGCCAGGTCGCGCGGCACCTCGGGGTTGAGCCGGCCGAGTCGTTCGGGCTCCTCGGTCGTCACCTGCCGGATCAGCCGGCCCCGCTCCTTCTCCTCGAACGCCGGGCGGAAGGCCAGCAGCTCGTAGAGCGTCATCCCCAGCGCGTACACGTCGCCCCGGGCGCCGGACTTGCCCTCGAACGCCTCGGGCGGCATGTACCGCAGGGTGCCGAGGAGGTCGCCGGTGTGGGTGAGGTCCTGCTGGTCGTCGGCCTTGGCCAGGCCGAAGTCGGTGACCCAGACGGTGCCGCGGGCGTCGAGCAGCAGGTTCGACGGCTTGATGTCGCGGTGGAGGATGCCCTGGGCGTGGGCGTAGTCGAGGGCGTCGGCCACCTGCACGCCGATCCGCGCCACGGCCTCCCCGTAGGTCGGCTTCCTCGACCTCGGGCTCGTCCCCTCGCCCTGGCCCAGCAGGACCGAAGAGGAGGAGAGGGCCGGCGTACCCGAGGGCCGGCTGTCGTCGGGCGACGTGGGGGAGGAAATCGGCTCGGCCTCGGTCCGAACGGGCACGTCGATCGGCCCGCGGCCGTCGGCCGATCCGTCCGGCACGGATTCGCCCCCGGTCCCGCCCGGCTCGAATCGTCCGGTCCAGAGCGAGCGCGCCACGGCGGCCGCCGGAGCATCACGGCGGGGTGCTCCTCGCCCGGCGGCGTTGACGGTGGACGCCGGGGTGCCGTCGTGCAGCCGCTTCAGCTCGTCGAGCACCTTGTCCAGGCCCGAGCCCCGGATGAACTGCATGGCGTAGTAGGGCGTCCCCGCATGCTCGCCGACGCCGAAGACCGGCACGATGTTGGTGTGGTGCAGCCTGGCCGCCGCGCGGGCCTCGCGCTCGAACCGCCGCCGCTGGTCGGGGTCGCGGGTCCCCTGCGGCGGCAGCAGCTTCAGGGCCACGTGCCGGCCGAGGCTGACCTGCTCGGCCTCGTACACCACGCCCATGCCGCCGTGGCCGATCTCGCGGAGGATGCGGAAGTCGCCGAGCTGGGCCGGCGCCGGCCGCCCGGGCGGCGTCGCCGGATCGGCGGCCCGGTGGACGTCCAGCTCGGCCTGCTCGACCTCGACCAGGGCCGGGAACATCCCGCGGATCTCCTCGGCCAGCTCGGGGCAGCGGTCGATGTACTCCTGCAAGCTCGGCCGCTCGCCGCGGCGGTAGCGGGCGGCGAACTCCTCGGCCAGCTCATCGAAGCGGCCGTAGTCGCGAGACGCGGGATAATGGGTCGTGTTCATCACTCACAGGCCCTCCCCTCCGCCGGGTAAGTTGGCCAGGGCGTCCTTGAGCCGCTTCAGAGCGCGGAAGTACCGCTTCGCCCCGGCCTCCTGGCTGATCCCGAGGGCCGCCGCCGTCTCGGTGCGGTCGAGCTGCTCGAAGTGCCGCAGGGCCAGCACCTCGCGGTCGATCGGCTCGAGGCTGTTGAGCGCCTCCTGCACCCGCAACAGCCGCTCGGCCCGCTGGGCCGCCTGGGTCGGCGAGGTCAGCCGCCCCAGGAGCATCGAGGCCAGCGCGGCGGAGCTGGCCTCGGGCAGGGCACCGCGGTACAGCGAGATCTCCCGGTCGGCGTCGCGCATCCGAGTGCCGAGGTGCTGCCGGTGCAGCGTCGTCAGCCGCCGGCCGACGTGCCACCGCAGCCAGAGCAGCGGTGGGAGATCCGCCTCGGCGAGGTAGGACGGCAGGTCGCGGGCGAGGTCGAGATAGGCCTCCTGGAGCACGTCGGAGGCATCCAGGCGGCCCCGGAGCCTCGGGTCCAGGCGCAGCTCGACCATGCGGCGGAGGCGGTCGCGGTGGCGGTCGAAGAGCGCGGCCAGCGCCGCGCGGTCGCCACTCCGGAGCCGGTCGAGCAGTGCGGTCGTCTCGCTCGGGTTCTGGTCCATGGGGCCTCCTACCCCATTATCCGCGCGCCGGGACGAAACCGTGACCGAGGATTTCGGATCCGGGACGGGAGGCCACCGGGACCGACGCCGTCGACCGCGGTCCGTTCCGACCGCGGTGCCAGACGACTGCACGACTGCGTGATTTGGGGCAGATTGCGAACCGTCCGGATCCTCCTTCCTCGGGGGCCGGACGGTTCGCTGTGCGCCATCAGCCGGTCGGTCCTTCCGGATCCCGGAACAGCCGCGGGGCGAACTCGCCGAGGTAGGCGCGCCAGTTCCGCCAGGTGTGGCCGCCGGCGGTCTCCTCGAAGCTCGCGTCGAGGCCGTGGGACTTGAGCATCTCGACCGTGGCCCGCGTCGTGTCGATGAGGAAGTCCTCCGACCCGGTCGCGAACCAGAGCAGCTCCAGGCCCTCCCGCGCCGGGTCGTCGTCGAGGGCCTCGGCGTGCCGCTCCTCCCAGGAGGGGCCGGCGTCGTCCCCGCCGGGGCCCCGCCCGGTGATCCCGAAGATGCCGCTGCTGAAGACGCCGACGTAGGCGAAGTCCCCCGGCTCGGTGAACGCGATGTCCAGCGCCTGCGCCCCGCCCATCGACAGGCCGGCGATGGCCGTGCTCTCCCGGTCGGAGCGGACGCGATAGTGCGACTCGACGAAGGGCTTGATGTCCCGGAGGAACTCGTCGGCGAACTGCCCCATCTGGCGTCCCATCGACCCCCGGTCGCCCCAACGGAACCGCCCGGTGTGGCCGTCGGGCATGACGACGATCATCGGTTCGGCCTCGCCGTCGGCGATCAGGTTGTCGAGGATGGAGTTCGCGCGGCCGACCGACGTCCACGAGTCGTCGCTGTCCGAGGCGCCATGGAGCAGGTAGAAGACGGGGTACGCGTCGCCCCCTCCTCGTACCCGGGCGGGGTGTAGACGTGCATCCGCCGGGGACGGCCGAGCGTCTCCGACCGGTACGTCACCTCCGCCACCGCGCCGTGGGGCACGTCCCGCGTGTCGGAGAGGTCCGAACCCGGCACGACGACCAGGCTCCACGCCGTGCCGTTGGACTGGCTCGTCGACGCGTTCTCCGGGTCGGCCACCGGGACGCCGTCCACGTCGAACCGATAGCGGTACGCCCCGGCGGGCACGGGACCGAGGGTCAGACTCCAGACGCCCTCGCCGTCCTTCTCCATCGCCCCATTGTCGGGGATACCCGGGATGTCACCGCCGAGGAGCCGCACCGCGTCGGCCGAGTCGGCCCGGAGGCGGAACGTCACATGACGGTCTTCCTGCACGTCCGGCGAGACGACGGGCGGCGGGGGCTGCCTCTGCTCCTGGGGCCTCGCCGTCGCGGCCCACCCGGACGGGCCGAGCACCACGAGCATCGCCCACGCGGCGGTTCGTCGATTCATCGCGCCTCTCCCCCTCTGGCCAGGATGGCGGACGCCCCCGAGCCGGCCTCGCCCGGCCGGCGAAGGGCGGGGGCCTCCGGCCCGGCGATGCTACCACGACACCCCGCCCCTGGGGATCGGCCTCCGGCCGGACGGCGCCGGCGGTCGATCTCGGGAGGCTGGCCGACCGGGTCGCGGATGGGGGCGAGGTCGCCGGGCGGGACGGCCTCCCTGTCGAAGAGATGACAGCTGACTTCCAGGCAGAGCACGAACCACCGAACCGACGGCCTCGGCGTCGGACCGCAAGTGGCCGAGGGCCGTCAGGGCCTCCTGAGCAGCGCCGGCCGGCATGGGGCCGGTCACGGGCAGCGAGGCGAGTCGTGGCCCGCTCGTCCAGCAAGGCAGGGGGGCCCCGAGCGGGCCGGGGCGATGGGATCGGCAGCGGGTGCGTCACTCGGGGGCGGAGACGCAGCCCCCGGGCGACTCGCCGGCCGGAGGGCTCGATGCTTCACGTTGCGCAGCCGGCGGATCCGTACCGGCTGGCGACGGTTGTGCCCCTGTCGATCCGAGACCGCTCCGAGCCGCCGCCGACCGGCTCGGCGGCGGCGAGGTCGGCGATCCCCGCGAGAATCCCGCGGGCTCGAGGACCGGTGCGTCGATGGAGGCGGATGACGCACCCTCATGGTGGTTTCGAACCTGCGGTCGATGTCCTGGGCGGTGGCGATGGGGCGGGCAGAGGGCGCATGGTTCCCATCGTGAGCATCGACAGGCACAATGGCCTGGCATCGGGGCCGGCCGCGCCGGGGACATGTCGGCTGGCCGGCACGCCGGGCAATCCCATGAACATCATCATCGTCGATGACGAGGCCAACATCCGCCGCACCCTCCGCGTCGCCCTGGAGGCTGCCGGCCATGGGGTCCGCGAGGCCGCCTCTGGGGCAGAGGCGCTGGCGGAGCTCGGCCGCCGGCCCTGCGACGCGGCCCTGGTCGACCTGAGGCTCGGCGGCGAGTCGGGCCTGGACCTGATCGGGCCGCTCCGCGAGCACGCGCCCCGGCTGGCCGTGGTGGTCATCACGGCGCACGCCTCGATCGGCTCGGCCGTCGAGGCCATGCGCCGCGGGGCCGACGACTACCTGCCCAAGCCGTTTACCCCGGCCGAGGTCCGCGCCGTGCTCGACCGCGTCGCCCGCCAGCGGGGGCTGCGCGACCGGGTCGAGGCGCTGGAGGACCTGGTCCGCCGCGAGGTCCCCGAGGCGGAGCTGGACGCCCGGGATCCGGCCATGGCCCGGGTGCTGGAACTGGCCCGGAGGGTCGCCCCGACCGACGCCGCCGTGCTCCTCCGCGGCGAGAGCGGCACGGGCAAGGGCGTGCTCGCCCGCGCCCTGCACTCCTGGGGCGGCCGGGCCGGCGGGCCGTTCGTCACCGTGAGCTGCCCGAGCCTGGGGGCCGAGCTGCTGGAGAGCGAGCTGTTCGGCCACGTGAAGGGGGCCTTCACCGGGGCCGTCCGCGACACGGTCGGCAAGGTGGCCGCCGCCGAGGGCGGGACGCTCTTCCTCGACGAGGTCGGCGACCTGCCTGTGGCCTTGCAGCCGAAGCTGCTGCGGTTCTTGCAGGGGAAGCGGTACGAGCGCGTCGGCGAGGCGGCCGAGCGCCAGGCCGACGTGCGTCTGATCGCGGCGACCAACCGCGACTTGGAGGCGATGGTCGCCGCCGGCACCTTCCGCGAGGACCTGCTCTACCGGCTCAACGTCCTGGAGGTCGCCCTGCCGCCGCTGCGGGAGCGGTCGGATCGGCTGGAGCTGGCCGACCGGATGCTCGCCTTCTTCGCCGGGCAGACCGGCCGCCGGCTGTCCGGCTTCACGGCCGAGGCCCGCGAGGCCATCGGCCGGCACCCGTGGCCGGGCAACCTCCGAGAGCTACGCAACGCCGTCGAGCGGGCGGCCATCCTGGCCGAGGGGCCGGAGGTCGGCCTGGCCGACCTCCCGGGGCGGGTCGCTCGCGGGCCGGCCGGGCCCGGCGTCTCGAATGCGGTCGAGGTGGGAGGCCCGGTGACGCTGGAGGAACTGGAGGTCGAGCACATCCGCCAGGTGCTGGCCGCCTCGGCGAGCCTGGAGGAGGCGGCGCAGGTCCTGGGCGTCGACCCGAGCACCCTGTTCCGCAGGCGCCGCAAGCACGGCCTCTGAGCCGCAGGCCCGTCGTGCAGATTGCACGATCGGCCGTGCAATCTGCACGGTCGCGGAGGGCCGTGCGCGCCCTCCCGGATTCGCCAAATTCGACGTATCTCGTTCCTGAGAAATAACTAAGGAAAATCACTCCGGCAATGGCATGGTCCCTGCCTTATGAGGGCCGTCGCGACGGAGGAGCCCGATGTTTACGACGCTGCGGATGCGGTTGCTAGTCGGCCTGGCCCCCTTGCTGGCCATCGTGGTGGCGTTGGGGGTGTGGGCCATCGTCATGTTCGCCCGGCTGGGGGGGAACATCGACGTGATCCTGCGCGAGAACTACCGCAGCGTCCTCTACGCCGAGCGGATGAAGGAGGCGCTGGAGCGCATGGACTCGGCCCTGCTCTTTGCCCTCGGCGGCGAGGAGCGGCAGGCCCGCGAGCAGTTCGACGAGCACCGGCCGGGGTTCGAGGAGAACCTCGCCGCCGAGCTGGACAACCTGACGCTCATCGCCGAGGGCGAGCCCCGGATGGCCGCCGACCTCCAGCGGACCTACCGGGAGTTCGTCGCCCTGTCCGACCGCTACTTCGCCCTCGGCCCCGAGCGGACCGAGGAGCGTCGGCGGCTCTACTTCGGCCGCCTGCTGCCGACGTTCCTGGTGCTCAAGGGCCGGGCCGACGACATCCTGCGGATCAACCAGGAGAACATGGAGGCGATGGACCGCAACGCCCGCCGGGCCGCCGCGGTGTCGATCCGGCTGATGGCCGTCGCCTTGCTGGCATCCGTGGCCGTCGGGACGGCGGTGGCGCTGGGGCTGGGCCGGTCGATCCTCGGGCCGATCCGGGCCGTCACCGCCGGGGCCCGCGCCGTCGGGCGGGGCGACTACGATCAGGTGGTGCCCGTGGTCAGCCGCGACGAGCTGGGCGAACAGGCCGAGGCGTTCAACGCCATGGCCCGCCGCATCCGGGAATTGCAGGCCGCCGGCGCCGCCCGGCTGCTGCGGGCGCAGCGTACCGCCCAGGCCACGATCGACTCGTTCCCCGACCCGGTCATCGTCGTCGACCCGGCCGGGGCCGCCGAGCGGGCCAACCCGGCCGCCTGCCGGATGCTGGGCGTCTCGGGCTGCGACGGATCGGCCGTGTCGTGGGCGCCGCCGTCGGCGATCCGCGAGCCCCTGGCCGCGGCCCTGCGGGGCGAGGGGGATTACCTGCCCAGCCGCTTCGAGCAGGCCGTCACCCTTCGCGACGACGGCCAGGAGCGGGCCCTGCTGCCGCGCGTCCTGGCGATCCGCGATGAGCACGGCGAGCCCCTGGGCGCCGCCGTCGTGCTTCTGGACATCACCCGGTTCCGCCGCATCGACCAGCTCAAGAATGATCTCGTCTCCACGGTCAGCCACGAGCTGAAGACGCCGCTGACGAGCCTGCAGATGGCCGTGCACCTGCTGCTGGAGGAGGTCGTCGGCCCGCTCTCGCCCAAGCAGGTCGAGCTGCTGTTGGCGGCCCGGCAGGACGCGGAGCGGCTGCTTGGGATGGTCAACGACCTGCTCGACCTGACCCGCATCGAGCAGGGCCGAGTCCGGCTCGACCTCCGGCCGACGGCCCTGAAGGATCTGCTCGCCGACGCGGTCGCCCGCTTCGAGGCGCGGGCCCGCGACGCGGGGATCGCCCTGGAGTGGTCGCTGGCCCCTGGGCTGCCCGGCGTGCCGGTCGACCGCGAGCGGGTCGCCCACGTCTTCGACAACCTGGTGGGCAACGCGCTGGAGCACACGCCCCGCGGCGGCTCGGTCCGCCTCCGGGCCGAGGCCGACGGCGACGCCGTCCGCTTCGCCGTGGCCGACACCGGCGCGGGCATCCCGGCCGAGCACCTGCCGCACCTGTTCGAGAAGTTCTACCGCGTCCCCGGCGGCCGGACCGGCGGGGCGGGCCTGGGGCTGGCCATCACCCGGGAGATCGTTGCCGCCCACGGCGGCGCCATCCGGGCCGAGAGCACGCCCGGCCGGGGGACCACCTTCACCTTCACCCTGCCGACCGACCCCGCCCGGGCCGATCGGCCGACCGACGAGGAGGCGACGCCATGAGCGACGCCCATCGCATCCTGATCGTCGACGACGAGCCGAACATCCGCCAGACCTTTCGCACGGCCCTGGAGTCGGCCGGCCACGGGGTGGCCGAGGCCGCCGACGTCGCGGAGGCCCTGGCGTACTTCGGGGAGCACGTCGCCGACCTCGCCCTGATCGACCTGCGGATGCCCGGCGAGGGCGGGATGGGACTGCTCCGCCGCCTCCGCGAGGCCGGCGACCTGACGCCCGTGGTCATCGTCTCGGCCCACGGCATGGTGCCCGACGCCGTGCAGGCGATGCGGCTGGGGGCGATCGACGTCCTGCAGAAGCCGATCGACCCGGACGCCCTGCGGTGCGTGGCCGCCGAGGTGATCGACCGGCATGCCCCCGCGCCGGCCCCGGTCGAGGCCGCCTTGGACGCCGAGGACGTCGGCGAGGAGGTCGCCCTGTCCCGGGCCAAGCGGGCCCTCAACCGCCGGGAGTTCGACGAGGCCGAGGGCTTCCTCCGCCGCGCGATCGACGCCCACCCGGCCTCGGGCGAGGCCCACAACCTCCTGGGCGTGCTCCACACGATGCGGGGGGACCTGGAGGCGGCCCGCCGCTCGTTCCGGATGGCGCGGTTCATCGACGCCAACGACCCGACCGCCCGCAACAACCTGATCCGCTGCGAGGAGCTGCTCACCTACGGGTCGAGCCGCCGCGAGCTGGAGGGGCTGGCCGACGCGACGCCCGACGATGACACGCCGACGGGGCGGCCGGGGCACCGCCCGTGACCCCCGGCACGCCCCCCGGACGCCGGGACCGGGACGCCGGAATGCACAATCAAATCAATATGAGAACGGAGAAGAACGCGATGGAACCTGTCACGATCGAGTCGCTCGCCGGCCGGGTCGGCCGGGTGGAGCGGCGCAACGCCGAACTCGCCCACGCCCTGCGCCGCTGGCGGCTGGCCGCCGCGGCGGCGGTGTCGGCCGCCGCCCTGGTCGCCCTGGCCGGGGCGGCGGACGACGGGCCCGAGGTCGTCGAGGCGGGGCAGTTCGTCCTCGTCGACGACGACGGCTCCCCGCTGGGCCGCTGGGCCGTCCGCGAGGACGGAACGCCGGGCCTGGGCCTCTTCGACCCCGACGGCCGCCTGCGGCTGTCGCTCGACCTGGGGGCCGACGGCACCTCGGGCGTCAACGTCTACGACGGGGACGGCGGCCCGCAGCGGGCGGCCCTGGCCGTCCGCCCCGACGGCACGCCCGGCGTCGGCCTGTTCGACGAGCAGGGGCGTCCGAGGGCGTCGGTCGACCTCGGCGCCGACGGGAGCACGGGGGTGAATTTCTACGACGGGAACGGCGGCCCCCTGCGGGCGGCCCTGGCCATCCGGGCCGACGGGACGCCGGCCCTCGGGCTGTTCGACGATCGGGGCCGGGTCGCCCGCAGCGTCGAGATCCCGGGCGGCGGCGGGCCCGAGGGCGACGGGGTCGACCCCGCCGGCCACGGGCACGGGCCCGCCGCGATCGGGGCGCGTGTCGCCCGGGTGGGGGGGTGAGCCGATGGGCACGACGGCGCGCATCCTGGTCGACGACGACGAGCCGAACGTCCGGCTGGCCTCCCGCACGCCCCTGAAGTCGGACCGGGACGACCGGCCGGCCCAGCACAAACTGCTCTGCAATTACGAGCGATCCAGATTCGGCGGCAGCGCGGTCCCCATCGACACGGGCGACCGCTGAGGCCCCACACCACCACGAAGGGGAGAGGTCCGATGCAGCGCGGGGCACGCATCCTGATCGTCGACGACGAGCCGAACGTCCGGCTCATGTTCCGCACCACCCTGGCCGCCGGCCGCTACGACGTCGCCGAGGCGGCCGACGGCGAGGAGGCGCTGGGGCTGCTCCACGCGTCCAGGCCGTTCGACCTGGTGCTGCTCGACCTGCGCATGCCGCTGGTCGACGGCATGGAGACGCTGCGCCGCATGAGGGACGAGGGCCTGCTCGTGCCGGTCATCGTCGTCACGGCGCACGGCAGCGTCCCCGACGCGGTCGAGGCCCTGAAGCTCGGGGCCATCGACTTCCTCCAGAAGCCAATCCGCCCGGAGGAGCTGCGGGGCGTGGTCGCCGAGGTCGTCGCCCGCCACGGCTCGGCCCTGGAGCCGGCCGGGGGCCGGCCGCCGACGACCTCGACCATCGAGGGCTATCGCTTCGGCGAGGCCCTCGCCCGTGCCAAGCAGGCGATGAACCGCCTGCGGCGGGCCGAGGCCGAGCTGTTCCTCCGCCGGGCCCTGGAGCTGGAGAGCCTCTCGGCCGAGGCCCACACGCTGCTCGGCGTCCTGCTGATGGCCAAGGACGAGCCGCATGCCGCCCGGGAGGAGTTCATGCTGGCCCTGGAGTCTGACCCCGGCTTCGAGGCCGCCCGGCACAACCTGAAGCACCTGCAGGCCCGATTCTCCCCCTGAACCCGACCCGTGCGGGCGGACCCCGCACCCCTCCCACCGAGGCAAGACCCATGACGATCTCGCTCGCCACGTCCGCCCTGGGCATGGGCGTCTTCGCCCTGCTCTTCGGCCTGGTCGCCGCCTGCGACCGGCTCTGACCGACCGACCGGAGCCCCGACCGATGCCCGCCGCGCTGCTGCTCGGCCTGGCGACGTACGCCGAGTTGTTCGGCGCCCTCGCCTCCTTCGACCGGCGGCTGTCCCCCCACCCGAAGCCCGGAGACCCCGCCGTGCTCTACCTGAGCGCCGCCTGCGCCCTCGCCGCGTTGCTCTATCTCGGGTACGCCATGATCCGGCCCGAGTCCTTCTGACGAACCGCGACCGATCGGAGTTCTGACCCGTGGACCCGTCCAACGCCTGGCTGCTGCCGACCTGGGCCTTCGCCCTGCCGATCGCCGCGGCCGTCCCCCTCGGCTGGTACTTCGCCCGCATGCTCGACGTGCCGCACGAGCGTTCCGGCCGGGGCCTCGACGCCCTGCCGGCGACGATGCGCCGCGCCCTGGTCGGCCGCGAGCCGGCCCGCATGGGCTGGCGGGCCTACGCCGTCGCCCTGCTCGCCTTCAACGCGATGCTGTTCGCCCTGACGTTCCTGCTTCTGAGCCTCCAGCAGTACCTGCCGCTGAACCCCGACGCCAAGGGGCCGCTGACCGGCGACCTGGTCTTCAACACCATCTGCTCGTTCGTGACGAACACGAACCTCCAGCACTACTCGGGCGAGGTATCGCTGTCGTACTTCAGCCAGATCGGCTGCATCGCCTGGCTGCAGTTCGTCACGCCGGCCGCCGGGCTCTGCGTGATGCTGGCGGCAGTCCGCGGCCTGCGGGGCGACGAGCACCTGGGCGACTTCTACCTCGACCTGATGCGCGTCCTCTGCTTCGTCCTCGTGCCGATCTCGCTGATCGTCGCCGTGCTGCTGGTCGCCTGCGGCGTGCCGATGACCTTCGAGGGCGCCGCGACGGCGAACACGCTGGAGGGGGCCGAGCAGGTGATCGCCCGCGGCCCGGTGGCCGCCGAGGTGGCGATCAAGCAGCTCGGCACCAACGGCGGCGGCTACTTCGGCCCGAACTCGACCCACCCCTTAGAGAACCCCTCGCCCTGGAGCAACCTGATCGAGCTGGTCTCGATCATCCTCCTGCCGATGGCCACGATCGCCATGTTCGGCGTCATGCTCCGCGACGGCCGGCACGCGGCGGTCGTCTTCGGGGTGATGCTGGCCTTCTGCGTCGTTGGGGCGAGCTTCGCCATCCTCAACGAGGTGGTGCCGAACGCGGCGACGACCGGCCTGCCGGTGGCCGACGGGCCGAACATGGAGGGCAAGGAGGTCCGCATCGGGCCGGTCGGCGGCGCCACCTGGGCCGTCTTCACCACGGCCACCTCCAACGGCTCGGTCTCGGCGATGCATGACAGCCTCAACTCGCTGGCCGGCATGATGCCCATGAGCATGATGATGCTCAACGTCGTCTTCAGCGGCATCGGGGCCGGCTTCCTGAACATGGTCTCCTACATCGTCGTCGCCGTCTTCCTAGCCGGCCTGATGGTCGGGCGGACGCCCGAGTACCTCGGCAAGAAGGTCGAGGCGAAGGAGGTGAAGCTGGCGATGCTGGCGATCCTCCTCCACCCGCTGCTCATCTGCGGCGGCTCGGCGCTGTTCGCGGCGACCGAGTGGGGCCGGGAGACGGTGAACGACCCCGGCCCGCACGGCTTCAGCGAGATTGTTTATGAGTTCACCTCGGCGGCGGCCAACAACGGCTCGGGCTTCGAGGGGCTGGGCGACAACACCCCGCCCTGGAACATCGCCACGGGGATCGTCCTGCTGCTGGGCCGCTTCCCGGCGCTGATCTTCCCGCTGGCCATCGCCGGCCTGCTGGCCGAGAAGCGCCGGGTGCCGCAGACCAGCGGGACGCTCCGCACCAACACGCTGACCTTCGCGGTGATGCTGCTGGGCACGGTCCTGCTCGTCGGCGCCCTGGCGTTCCTGCCGACGGTCGTCCTCGGCCCGGTGGCCGACCACCTGTCGGCCGTCCCCCCGCTGCCCGCCCCCTGAACACGCCCTCACCCCCCGGGGTCCGGGTGCCCCGGCCGGCCCCGCCCGCCGATGGCGGCCGCCGCACCCAGGAGAGGGGCGTTGCGGCCGTCGGGCCCGCGGTCGGGTGCCCGGCCGGGCCCCCCCGGCCCCGGGCACCCCGAGCGACCGGACCGCACTCATTCGAACGATCCCCCAGGAACCCGAAGATGAGCCTCGACACCGAGACCCGGGCCACCCGACCGGACGCCGACGCCCGGGCCCGCAAGCTCCAGCGGCGGCAGTGCCGCCGCGCCAGCCTGTTCGACCCGACGCTGCTCCGCCAGGCCTCCGGCCGGTCGCTGGCGATGATCAACCCCGCGAGCATGGCCCGCAATCCGGTCATGTTCCTCGTCGAGGTGGGCTCCGTGCTGACCTTGCTGGTGACGATCCAGTCGATCGCCACCGGGACCGCACTCGGTCTTATCGTCTACCAGGCGGCGCTGTTCGTCCTGCTGCTGCTGACCGTAGTGTTCGCCAACTTCGCCGAGGCGCTGGCCGAGGCCCGCGGCAAGGCCCAGGCCGACAGCCTCCGCGCCACCCGGCAGGACACGCCGGCACTCCGGGTAGGCCGCGTCAGCGACACCCACGGCGAGACCGTCCCTTCCACCCGGCTCCACTCCGGCGACCTCGTCCGCGTCGAGGCCGGCCAGGTCATCCCCGCCGACGGCGAGGTGATCGCCGGCGTCGCCTCGGTCGACGAGTCGGCCATCACCGGCGAGAGCGCCCCGGTGATCCGCGAGGGCGGCGGCGACCGCTCCGGCGTCACCGGCGGTACCCGCGTCCTGTCCGACTGGCTGGTCGTCCGCATCACCGCCGAGCCGGGCCAGAGCTTCCTCGACCGGATGATCGGCCTGGTCGAGGGCGCCATCCGCCAGAAGACGCCCAATGAGATCGCCCTGACGATCGTCCTGGCCGCCTTCTCGATCGTCTTCCTGATCGTCACGGCCACGCTCTACCCGATGGGCCTCTACTTCGGCCTCCGGCTCGACATCCCCACGCTGATCGCCTTACTTGTCTGCCTGATCCCGACGACGATCGGCGCCCTGCTGGCGGCCATCGGCATCGCCGGCATGGACCGGGCCCTGCGGGCGAACATCCTGGCCAAGAGCGGCAAGGCGGTCGAGGTGGCCGGCGACATCGACACGCTCTTGCTCGACAAGACCGGCACGATCACCATGGGCAACCGCCGCGCCACGCGGTTCGTCCCGCTCGGCGGGGCGAATGACCGCGAGCTGGCCCGGCTGGCCGGCCTGGCCTCGCTGGCCGACCCGACGCCCGAGGGCAAGAGCATCCTCGACCTCGCTCGCGAGCAGGCGACGCTCGACGGCCAGGTCCCCGAGGGCGCCTCCTTCATCGAGTTCACGGCCCAGACGCGCATGAGCGGCGTCGACCTGCCCGACGGCGCCCGCATCCGCAAGGGGGCCCCCGACACGATGGCCCGACACGTCGAGTCGCTCGGCGGCACCGTGCCCGAGGGCTACCAGGACGCGGTCGATGCCATCGCCTCGGCCGGCGCCACGCCGATCAGCGTGGCCGAGGGCGACCGGCTCGTCGGCGTGGTCAAGCTCGAAGACATCCTCAAGCCCGGCATCCGCGACCGCTTTGCCCGGCTCCGGCAGATGGGGCTGCGCGTGGTCATGGTCACTGGCGACAACCCGCTGACCGCCCGGGCCATCGCCGACGAGGCCGGCGTCGACGACTTCATCGCCCAGGCCACGCCCGAGGCGAAGCTCGACTACATCCGCCAGGAGCAGCAGGGCGGCAAGCTCGTGGCGATGATGGGCGACGGCACCAACGACGCCCCGGCATTGGCCCAGGCCGACATCGGCGTGGCCATGAACAGCGGCACCCAGGCCGCCAAGGAGGCCGGCAACATGGTCGACCTGGACAGCGACCCGACCAAGCTCATCGAGGTCGTCGAGATCGGCAAGCAACTGCTCATGACTCGGGGGGCGCTGACCACCTTCTCCGTCGCCAACGACCTGGCCAAGTACTTCGCCGTCATCCCGGCCATGTTCATCGTCACCCTGCCCGAGCTGCGGGTGCTCGACCTGATGGGCCTGGCGACGACCGGCGGCGCCTACTCGGCGATCCTGGCGGCGGTGATCTTCAACGCGGTCATCATCCCCCTGCTGATCCCGATCGCCCTGAAGGGCGTCACCTACCGCCCCGTCGGGGCCGACGCCCTGCTGCGGCGGAACCTGCTGTACTACGGCCTCGGCGGCGTGATCGCCCCGTTCGTCGGCATCAAGCTGATCGACCTGGCCATCGACCCGCTGCTCGCCCTGCTGCCGTTCGCCTGAGCCGAGTGGACCCGACCAAGGACGCCGATCCCATGATCCGCCAGACCGTCAACGCCCTGATCGCGAGCGTCGTAACCTTCGCCCTCTGCGCCGTCGCCTACCCGGCGGCGGCCTGGGGCCTCGGCCAGCTCCTCTTCCCGACGAACGCCGACGGCAGCCTGCTGTATCGCCGCGACCGCACCGTGCTCGGCTCGGCCCTGGTCGCCCAGCCGTTCGCCTCCGACGGCTACTTCCACCCGCGGCCGTCGGCCGTCGACCACGACGCCTCCGCCACCGGCGGCTCGAACCTCGGGCCCAGGAGTCCGAAGCTCCGGGAGCAGGTGGCCGAACGGACGGCGAGCCTGGGTGCCACCGACGAGCACCCGGCGCCGCCGGACCTCGTCACCGCCTCCGGCTCGGGCATCGACCCGCACGTCAGCCCCGAGGCAGCCCGCTTCCAGGCCCGCCGCGTGGCCGAGGCGCGCGGCCTGCCGATCGACCGGGTGCTCGGCCTGATCGAACAGCACGTCGAGCGATCGGGATTCGTCATCGGGGCACCGCCCCGGGTCAACGTGCTGCGGCTGAACCTGGCCCTCGACGACGCACAGTAACGTGGGAGTCCCGCCGATGGCCGTCGACGCCGAAGCCGCCCGCCCCAACCCTGAGCAGTTCCTCCAGCTCATCCGCCGCCAGCAGCGCGGCCGGCTGAAGGTCTACCTCGGCCCGGCCGCGGGCGTGGGCAAGACCTTCGCCATGCTCCGCGAGGGGCACCGCCTGAAGCGGCAGGGCGTCGACGTGGCCGTCGGCCTGGTCGAGACCCACGGCCGCGCCGAGACGGCCGAGCAGCTCGGCGAACTGCCGGTGATCCCGCCCCGGAAGATTGAGTACCGCGGCGTCACGCTCCGCGAGATGGAAGTCGACGCCATCCTCGACCGCCGTCCCACCGTCTGCCTCGTCGACGAGCTGGCCCACACCAACGCCCCCGGCGGCCGGCACCCGAAGCGGTATCAGGACGTCGAGGACCTGCTCCGGGCCGGCATCCACGTCATCACCACGGTCAACGTCCAGCACCTGGAGAGCCTCTACGACGAGGTCGAGCGCGCCACCGGCGTGAAGGTCAAGGAGCGGCTGCCCGACTCCGTGCTTGCCGAGGCCGACCAGATCGTCAACGTCGACCTCCCGGCCGAGGACCTGCTCGATCGCCTCCGGGCTGGCAAGGTCTACCCGCCGGAGCGCGTCGAGCGGGCGATGGCCAACTTCTTCACCGAGGCAAACCTGACCCGCCTCCGCGAGCTGACCCTCTCCGAGTTGGCCCACCTGATCGACCGCCGCAGCCGCCGGGCCGAGGCCGACCGCGCCCCGGCCTTGGCGACCGACCGCGTGATGGTCGGCCTCTCCAGCCGCAGCCCCAACGCGCCGGCCCTGCTGCGCAAGGCCGCCCGGCTGGCCGACCGGCTCGATGCCCCCTGGTACGCCGTCTACATCCAGACTCCGGCCGAGGACCTCACCCGCATCGACGCCGCCACCCAGCGGCAGATCGGCAAGAACCTGGAGCTGGCCCAGCAGCTCGGCGGCATCCCGATGACCTTCAAGGGCCCCGACGTGGCCAGCACGATCGCCTCGTTCGCCCGGGAGTACGAGATCCGGGTGATCGTGCTGGGCAAGTCGCGGCAGTCGACCTGGCGTCGGCTGATGCGAGGGTCGCTGCTGGAGGCGGTGCTGGCGAAGACCGACGGGGCCGATGTCGTCGTCGTCGATGTCTGAAGTGCGTCAATGTGGGCAGAAGGCGAACCGCGGACCGACCGGTCGGCCATCCTCCTCGGGAAGCACGACTGCCTCGCTCAACATTCCTCGCGGGTCGCCAACCCACTCACCGGGCCCGCCTGACCGTCGACCGGGCCCCTCTGCTCGCCCAGCAGCCCCCGCAGGTTTCCCTCGATCGCACCGCAGTACCGCTCCAGCGGCAGGTCGTTGTCGTCGCAACCGAACGGGTTCTCGATCTCCACTCCGATCTCCTCGATCCCGAAGAACACGTACGACACCAGCAGCGTATCCAGCACCGCCGCCCAACCATACTCCCCCACCAGCGCGAACGGCAGCGTCCCGCAGTACAGCAGCAGCGCACGACGCAGGTGCACCACGTAGGCGTAAGGCAGCGGCGTCGTGTGGATCCGCTCGCAGCCGCCCAGCGAGTCGACCAACTTCTGGACGTTGCGGTCCAGCTCCATCTGCTGGTAGTCCGACAGCACGCCCCGGGCCCGCGCCTCGGCCAGCAGGCCGCTGATCCGCTGCGCCACCGCCAGCGGTACGTGCGGCGCCGCCAAGGCCTGCTCGGCCTCCGCCCGCGGTAGACGCTCGCCCGGCGGGCCGAGCCCCGGACGGCCACGCAGGCGGTGCATCACCGCGTAGGGGAAGGCCGCCGTCCAGCCAACCACCGCGCCGACCGCCTCGGGCTCCTCGCGCAGGAGCACGGAGGCGGCGCGGGCAAGGTTGCGCGTCTGGTTGACGATCCCGCCCCAGAGCCGCCGGCCCTCCCAGTAGCGGTCGTAGGACGAGTTGGTGCGAAAGACCAGTAGCAGGCCCAGCGCTACGCCGACCAGCCCGTGCACCGTGTGCGGCACGGCCACGGGCAGGACGTGGAGGTGGACGGCGGCCACGGCGGCCGACCAGGCGGTGACGGCCAGGACGCGCGGCGAGATCTCGCGGACCATCGAGCCGCGGACGCCGAGCAGGTGCGAGTACCAGCGGTGCGGGTCGTAGTCGATCATGCGCTGGGGCGGGGGGTTGACGGGTAGGGGGCCGCGGGGCGGTCGCGCGGCCGGGCCGTCCCAGAGCTACCAAGGCGCGCGAGGTCACGTCAACCGGGGGAGGACCTGGCAGGCGGTACAGGCCACCGGGCGGTGCCCGGCGTCGTCCACCTCCACGGTCCGCCGAGGACGGGCGGTTCCCGCGGGTGTCCCGGTCGCCTCGATCGCGGAATGCACCTCCGATCGCAGGAGGCGAACCGTCCGGACACCCCGCTGACGGGGCCCCGGGACGGTTCTCCTTGCGCCGTCAGCAGTTTTGTCGTCATAATGGCCGATTCAGAATTTCTTGATTCCAGGACAAAATTCATCAAAGTTAATGGGGATCCGATAGCAACGGAGCAAAAACCAACGAACTTGACTCGGAGCACCGGATTCGCCGAGTGGAAGCTTCTCGAAACCCGTCTCCGGCCACCTGATTCGAGAAGTCCCATTCGAGAGCGGTTATCGAGAACGCAGGATCCTGGGAACCAGCGGTTCCCCGCGGAAGTCCTTGCGACCTCTCGAAATCGGTCGTTTGCGAGAGCCGACCGCCCGGAAGATCGTTGGTTTTTGCTCCGTTGCTATCGGATCCCCAGGTTGAACTGCCCGTGGAAGCCCACGAAGACGCCATCGTTGAAGCCGGGCGGGAACGCCGACGGGGCGATCGCGATCTCGGCCGGCCCCTCGCTCTCGGCACCGGTCCGGGGGTCGGGGATCGGCTGGAAGGCCACGACCGGCTGCACTCCCGCCCCCCCGACGAGGGTGCCGGTGCGGTAGGCCGTGTAGTTCGACGGGAAGCCGAAGTCCTCGGCCGCGCCGCCGACGTCGGCCGCCGCGACCCGGTTCAGCTCGTCGGCGCTCAGCGGCTCGATCCGGTTCGAAGGCGTGTCGATCCCGTTGTCCTCGAAATAGAGGTCGCCCGAGGCCGGATGCACGGCGATCCCCGCCGCGTTCCTCAGCCCCGAGGCGATCCGGGTGAGCCCCGAGACGGAGAGACCCCCGGGCCCGTCGCTCACCGTCACCCGATAGAGCGAGTCGCCCCGGAGCGTCCCGTCGATCAGCCCGCTGACCCGAACGGTCTCGGTCGTCGCGGCGAAGTTCTCCGCGGCGCCGAGGTTGAAGAACAGGTCGTAGCTCCCCGGCGAGCCCGGCGTCGCCCGGGTCTCCAGTGCGAAGACCTTGTGCTCGAATCCGGGCGGGACGGCGAGGCGGATGCTGCCCGCGAGGCTCAGCGGGTCGGAAGGGGACGCGCCGGCTCGGAGCACCGAGATGCGCTCGCTCCCATCCTGGGAGCTGATGACCAGGATCAGGTCCCCCGCCCGCTCGATCGAGGTGAGGGCCCCGGGCAGCCCGCTGTAGAGCACCGTCCCCGGCCCGTCGGCGACGCCGTCGCCGTCGGCGTCCGAGAGGCGCAGGAGTTGTCCCGTGGAGTTGAAGTAACTGGTCGAGGCCGGCCGGCTCGTGGCGACCAGCAGCGAGCCGTCCACCAGCTGCGTCATGCCGTAGGGGTAGTCCAGGCCGCTGGCGAAGGTCGTGACCCGGAAGTCGGACGGGTCGACACCCGGGTCGAAGTTCAGGGACAGCAGGACACGTCCCTCCAAGGCCTCGAGCCCGGGTGCCAGCCGTCGCCCCCGGCCGGCCGAGGGCGGGGCCTTGGGCGACGCCCGTCGAGCCCCACGCCCGAGCCTCGGGTTGAGGGAACTTCGCGCCCTTCTCATCGGAGCTTTCCTCAGCATGCCTCGCACCACCTCGGCCGATCGTCCGGGCACCGGAGCGGAGGGATTCCTGCCACCATGCCCGGTCCCGACCCCGCTCGCAACGCCCCGACGCCGATCGTTGCCCGGTCCCGATACGACCGCCCGGGGCCCGAAGTCGTCGCGGCGGTGCCGAGCCGCAATGACCATCGAACGGAAATCGACGCGGCGATCTCGACGGGGGCGAGGCAGACTGCGAGCCATCGTCGCGAACGGTCCAGGCCCCGGCCTGAAGAAGCCTCGACGGCTCCCACCTGGCCGCCACCGGCCCGGCCGGGACGATCGCCCTCCGGGACGGTGAGACGGGCCTCGACGCCTGAACCAAGGGGGTCATTCGTCGACGATCCCATCGGGGCTCTCGTGCCGAGTCGCAGTTCCTGGGATTCGGCGGGTCTGCCCGGTGCGATCATCAGAGGCGCGTGAAGGCGGCGGCGGGAGCGAGCCCGCCCCAGAGATCGTTCATTCAAGTGCGTCAATGGTGGCAGAAAGCGCGGCCGAAAGCGTGTCCCATCGAAGTGGGATCTGAACCAGTCAGGCGCCTCACCCGGGCGGTTCGTCCGACCCCGGCCCCTCGGGCCGATCAGGATCGCCCGCGGCCGGACCGGCGTCGTACCTCAGCTTCAGGTACAGTGTGAACTGGACCACAGGCTCCAGGACGACCGGGTCGAGCACCTCGTCGAACCCGTCGGCATCCAGCGGGTTGTAGTAGAAGGTCCGCGGCTTGCGCAGGCCACGGATCGTGTACCGGTCGCGGTAGGATGCCACGGCGAGGTCCTCCGCCTCGGCGGCGACGTAGGAGTCGTAGAGCCCGCTCGGGTAGTAGGCCGCGTAGCGTTCGGTGTAGACCTGCGGCGGGCCCGGCAGCCGGAGCCCCAGCAGCCCCTCGTAGCGGGACTTCTTCCGACCGGCGACCCGCGCGGCCTCCTCCATGAGCCGGTCCTGGACCGCGGCGACGTCGGAGACGACGTAGTGGGCCGTCAATCTTCATTTGACCGGTAGCGTAGGGTCCTGTCTTGATGAGGTTTGGCGAAGGCACGAACCTCATGAACCAGGAGCATCGCGATGGACAAGTACCGGGTCACCCTGACCGAGGAGGAGCGGGCTGAGTTGCAGCACCTGGTCTCCACCGGCAAGGCTGCCGCCCGCAAGCTGGCCCATGCCCGTATCCTCCTCCTGGCCGATACCAGAGCCGGCCAAGAGCACTCGGATGAGCGGATCGCCGACGCACTTGGGGTCAGCCTACGAACCATCGCCCGGGTCCGTCAGCGGTTCGTCATCGACGGCGTTCAGGCGGCCATCAGTCGGGGTCCCCAGCCGCCACGACCGGACAAGATCAAGATCAAGGGGGACATCGAGCAGCGGTTGGTCCGACTGGCGTGCAGCGATCCGCCGCAGGGCCGATGCCACTGGACGCCGCAACTGCTGGCCGACGAACTGGTCGTCCTGGGCCTGGCCGAGTCGATCAGCACCGAGACCGTCCGCCAGGCTCTCAAAAGAACGACATCAAGCCCTGGATCGTCGAGACCCGGTGCATCCCGCCCGAGGCCGACGCCGAGTACGTCTGGCGGATGGAGGACGTGATCCAGGTCCACCTGCGGCCCTACGACCCGAGGTTCCCGGTCGCCTGCTTCGACGAGGCGTGCAAGCAACTCTTCGGCGAGGTGCGGCCACCCAGGCGGTGCCGCTCGGGCCGACCGGCTCAGGTGGACTACGAGTACGAGCGGGAGGGCGTCTGCCACCAGTTGATGATGTGCGAGCCGCTGCGGGGCTGGCGTCATGTCAAGGTGACCGGACGCCGGACCCGGCGGGACTACGCCGGCTGCATCCGGGACCTGGTGGAGGTGCACTACCCCCGAGCGGAGAAGGTCCTGCTGGTGCAGGACAACTTGAATACGCACGACGGGGCGAGCCCCTACGAGGCGTTCTCGCCGGAGGTGGCACGTCGGCTCCTGGACCGGATCGAGTTCCACTACACACCCAAGCACGGCAGTTGGCTGAACATGGCCGAGACGGAGATCAGCGTCATGAACCAGCAATGCCTGGATCGCCGGCTGGAGGGTCCGGCCAAGCTGGCGGCGGAGGTGGCGGCCTGGGAACACCGGCGGAACGTGAGGAGAGCCCGAATCCACTGGACCTTCACACTGGCCGCCGCTCGCCGGAAGCTGCGGAAGCTTTACCCGTCAATTGAAGATTGACGGCCCAGTAGTCCACCTCGATCAGGTCATGGACCTCCGAGCGGGCCGCCGCCAGGACTAGGCGGTCGAGCAGCGTGCGGTCGGCGTAGCGGACCGAAACGTTCTTCTTGAGCTCATAGCCGACGAGTTCCTCGCGGGCCTCGTCCCCCTCGACCTCGAAGCCGTAGACCTGAACCTGGGCGACGTAGTCCACAAAGATCTCCGGCCCGCGGACGCCCAGCGCCTTGATGTCCTCGACGAACCGGGCGACGGCCTCGTCCATCAGGCGATGACACTCGGCCGCCGTGGGGCCCTCACGCGCCAGGGCGAAAGTGGCGACGAACGCATCGGCCTTGACGTTGGCCAGCACGGCGGCCTCGACGAACGTGCTGGACCCGGCCGGGGGCAGCTCGTGCTCGGCGAGGGTGCGCTTGGCCCGCTCGACCTGCGCGGCCCGGTCCCTGCCCCCGGCCTGGCCGAAGGCGGCGTTGCCGCTGACCTGACCGAAGCAGGCCCCGCCGCCGCAGGCGACGAGGGCAAGCGCGAAGAGCGTGGCTCTGTTCATCTCTCGGTGCCCCCCTGATGGATGCCCCGGGGCCCGGCCCTCGCGGCGGGGTCCGCAGGGGCGTCGATCCGGCCTCGCGTCCGACCAGCATCCCAGCGGAGCCGAGGTCCTTCAACCGCCTCGCCGGCGACGACGCCTCCGTGGGCCGGGATCGGTCCGGTGCTCGTCGGAGGATCACCGGGCAGTGTCCGGCCGGCCCGCCGGGCGGAGCCTGGCCGGCCCGGTCGGGCGAAGGAGGCCAGGGGACGTCGCCCGGCCGCGTGGTGCGTCAATTGAGGCAGAAAGCGAACCGACGAGGCGACGATCGGTCCCGAGCCAATCCCTCCTCCTGACGGTCGCGCCCGGCTCGTCGATGAGCCGCCGCGACACCGCCTCGATGAGGGCCCGACCGCCGAGCCCGGGCCGCCACTCGGCCGGGATCCCCGACTCCCCCCGGCACGCACCGGCCAGCTGCCCGCGGACCGCTCCGGTCGTGTCCGCGTCGTCGCCCGGGTTCGCCGCTCGCAGGACCGACGTCCGGAAGTCCTCGGCACCCGCGAAGGCCCCCGGCGTCGCCCCCGGGCTGCGAGCCAGGGGGACACCTCCCTGGATCTCCGGGGGCCGCTCGCGGCGGGAGCCCCCCAGGGCCACCTCCCGTAGCTCCGCGTCGAGCGGGACGCGCTCGTCGAGCCGCCTCGGCGCCTCCCAGGCCGGGGCCAGCACCCCCTCCCGCGGTAGCCCGTGCAGCAGCCCGCACGGCAGCACCCCGAGGGAGGCGCAGGCCGACCGGCAGGCCGGGCTGCGGTGGGTCGGCAGGCTCGACTCGACGCGCCGCCGGACCACCTCGTCGAACCGGTCGGGAAGCCGGCACGCGTAGGCGACCGGGGCCCCGCGGGCGTCGCCGATGGCCAGCCCGAGGGGGACCCCACGCCGGCGATCCTCGCTCACCATCCGATCCACCCCCACGGGCCTGGACGATCGGCGGGCCGGTCCGCCGCGTGCCCCGGGCATCCCACCGGGTGTCGTCGTGGGATCTGCCCGGGGCCTCCGGCTCCTTCCCGGCCAGGTTCATCGCCGATCCCCGACCGCCTCGCCGATCCCCCGCCCTGGCCCACCCAGCGCCCGTTGAGCATCACGCCGCGCACCGCGCCCATCGCGGCGATGTCCTCCAGCGGATCACCGGCGACGAGGATCACGTCGGCCTGCCGCCCCGCCGCGATCGCCCCCAGCCGGTCCGCACACCCGAGGTACTCGGCATTGCGCGACGTCGCCGCCACGATCGCATCGCCCGGCGTCAGCCCGCACTCGACCAGCAGCTCCAGCTCCCGCTGGTAGGCCCCTCCCTCCTCGGCGTGCGGCGCCCAGGTGTGCGAGCCGACCACGATCGGCACCCCGGCCTCATGGCAGTGCCCCACGAAGCGGAGCATGGCCTCGAAGCCGCGCACGTGGTGGCCCTCGACGCCCCGGTCCCCCGCACGCCGCTCGAACACCGCCAGCGTCGGCGACAGGACCACCCCGCCGGCCACCATCCCCTCGATCAGCGGCCCGAGCCGGGGGTTGTCCTCCGGCTCGATCGTCGCCCACAGCCGGTACCGGCCCTCGTGCCGGGCCTCGTTGTCCCGCTCGACCGCCGCCCGGAAGGTCGCGGCCGGCTCCGGCTCGGCCAGGGCGGTCCCGAAGGAAGTGACGTGCTCGACCCCGTCGACCCCCGCCTCGATCGCCCGCCCGGCGTCGACCAGCTCCAGGTGCGCCGTCACCGGCACCCCCCGGGCGTGCGCCGCCTCGCTGGCCGCCCCGATCAGCTCAGGCGGCAGCCGGTAGTAGACCTTGATCGCCGACGCCCCGGCGGCGACCCGGCGCCCGACGGCGGCCCGGGCCTCCGCGGCCGTGCGGATCGCCTCGGCGTCGTCCGGGTGGGCGTGCGGCTGCTGGTCCAGGTGCCGGCCCGTCAGGAAGCAGCGCGGCAGGGGACCGGGGGCCTCCCGGACCGCCTGATAGGCCGGGATCGGGTGCCCCGGGTCGCGCAGGGTCGTCACCCCGCGGGAGAGCGACAGCCGGAGCATGCGGTGGCCGGGGTCGTCGCGGTCGTGGTGGAAGTGGGCGTCGATCAGCCCGGGCAGCAGCGACAGGCCCGCGGCCTCGACCACGCGGGCGTCCTCCGGGATCTCGACCCCGGCGCGGGGCCCGGCGGCCACGATCGTCGCCCCGCGGATGACGACCGCCGCGTCGGGGATCGCCGGGCCGCCGCGCCCGTCGATCAGCCGGGCGCCGACGATCGCCGTCGGCGGGCCGGGCTCGGGTTCGGCCGGGGGGTTGATCTCCTCGAGCCCCCGGTACGTCCGCACGGCCTCGTCCCGGGCCGGCGTGGCGACCGACCCGGCGCCGGCGATCGCCTGGGCCGTCGCGAGGGCGGCCAGGCCGAGGGGGTGCGTGATCATGGGGTGGGCCATCGGGATGGACTCGCGGGGGGGGCGTCGCCGGTCGGCTCGGGGAGGACCAAGACGAGATCACGGTAGCGCGGTCGGGGTGCCCGGTGCAAGCCCCGGCGGGCGAGCCCCGAGGCGGGCGTCCCGCCGGGCCGTCGGGAGGTCCCGGTGGCCGGGCTGTTAAGTAGCCCGCACTCTGGCACGGCTTCTTTGGAGCTATGCGGCCGCCTGCATCCGATCTCCTCGGCCACTGTCGGGTCGTCACGCGAGGCCGGGGGAGCAATTCGCCCCGCCGCCGGGCCGCACCCGCACGGTCCGATAATGGTGTCTATGGACGGAGTTGCAGCCCTCACGATCCGGCGCGCGTGGCTCAAGGGAAGGATAGGGGTGCAGTCCGATGGCCCTGCCTGCTCGCCCCAGGTTCACTTCGTCGGGTTTGAGCCGTCTTCGCCCAGCAGCGCGTCGACGACATCCGACAACTGCTCGCCCCGCACGTCCTTGGCGCGGATGACGCCTTGCCCGTCCAGGACGAAGATCGTCGGGTACTGGTAGACGTCGAACGCGTCGATGATCCCGCCATCCGGCCCATCCCACCAGTGGGTCCAGGGCATCTCCTCGTCGGCGAGGAAGTCGGTGAGGAGCTCCTTCTCCTGATCGGCGCTGATGCTGATCAGGGCAAAGGGCTGGTCCTTCAGGCGGGCGACCAGCTCTCGCTGGTGGGGGATCATCTCTCGGCAGGGGCCGCACCACGTCGCCCAGAAGTCGAGCACCACGACCTTACCCCGATATTCGGCGAGTGTCTCCTCCTCGCCATCGAGCCTGCGTCCGGCGGCCTCCGGGGCGGGCGAGCCGATCGAGAGGTCGGGGAAACGACCGGGGCCGTGGAGGTCGCGGGCGACCTTCGTGTAGTCCTCGATCTCGGCCTTGGCGCGGTCGCCGCGCTCGAGGACCCCCTCCAGGGATCCGCCCCCTTCGTTCGCCTCGATGTCCCTGCGGATCGCCTCGTCGAACCGGACGCGGTCGGCGAACTGGATCGACTCCTCGGCCCGGCGGATCAGCGCCTTGTAGGCCAGGATGCGGATCTCGGGGTCGGGGTTGCGGGCGATGATCTCGAAGACCAAGTCGTCGGTCGGCCCGTCGTGGGAGATGATCAGCGGCACGACGAGCCGCTCGATCTCCGGCTCGGTGACGTAGGACACCCGGAGCAGGTCGAGCGTGCGGCCCCGGACGTCCGGATACTCGTAGCTCCCCCGGATGGCGTGCTCGAGGGAGTCGAAGGCGGACGGGTGGTCGGGATGCGCCTCGGCGAACCCGAGGAACCTCCGGGCGAACTGCGCGGGGGGCGTCTCCGAGAAGGGGATGTAGAGGCGGCACCCCTCCGCGTCCGCCTCCTTGTACTCCTCCCGGAGGTATTTGCGGAAGGCCTCCTCGGCGGCCTGGTACTCCCGCCTCAGCGCCTCGAAGTCGGCCGAGGGCCCGGTCGGCCCCGGGTCCTGTGCCGTCGCGGCGGCAGGGACGAGGGACGCGAGGATCAATACCATCGTCATCGGGGCGAGCTGCATGGGCTTCGCTCACTCTCCCCGGGGGGCGGGATCGCTGGCCTCGGCGATCAGGACGGGGCGGGTCAATACTCGTCAGCGCTCACCAACTCGCCGCCGTTCCGGGTCGCGAGCTTCTGATAGACGCCCACCTTCGCCCCCGGCGCGACGGTCAGGCCGTAATCGGATCCGGGAGGGGCGGGGGTCCGGCTCGTGCCCGTCGGCAGGCCGTCGACCTGGGGAGCGGGGACGGTCCACGAGTCGACCGTGTCCTTGAGGAACCGGATCGAGCCGTCGCAGAACGCGACGTTCACGCCGCCGGGGTGGAAGCTCATGGCGTTGAAGGGGGCCCACTGCTCCAGCGCCGCGTTGCCCGGGTCGGAGTAGCGCCGGCCCCAGTTGGGCGGGAACCGGGCCTCGAGGCACCAGTCGGTCGGCTGGCCGACGTTCCACTGGTGGAGATAGCCCCGGGAGTTCTCGTTGAAGACCCCGTGGCCGGTCTCGGTGTACATCATCGTGTTGCTCGTGCCGTCCCGGACCGAGGCGACGGTGACCCGCCCGCCGGGGATGATCGTCCCCTTCGCATGCTGGGACAGCTGCGGGTCAGTCGTGGGCAGGCCCGACGGCCCTATCTGAATGCCCCAAGCCATCCAGGGGCCGACGACCCCCGAGTAATGGTTGTGAAATTGCTGATAGGTCGGCGGCCCGTACTGGATGGGGGTGGATACGAAGGCCGACTCGTCGCTCGGGCAGAAGAGCGCCGAGAAGCCGGTGCCGGCGACCGTGTAGTTGGCGGGGAAGAAGTAGGAGAGCCCGAAGTTCACCGAGTTGTAGAGCGGGACCTGCTCCATGTACTGGCAGAGGTGGACCAGCGAGGAGAAGCCGACGCTCGGCCATGTGACGAGCATGGCCGGCGGGTAGGAGCCGTAGGTCGCCTCGTAGTTGTTGGCCGCCAGCGACATCTGCTTCAGGTTGTTGACGCACTGGGCGCGCCGGGCCGCCTCCCGGGCGGCCTGGACCGCGGGCAGCAGCAGGGCGATCAGCACGCCGATGATGGCGATCACCACCAACAGCTCGATCAGCGTGAAGCCCCGGTGTCGGCGCCGACACGGGCGGGGGCCGGAATCGTTGGGGTGCATGGGCGGCTCCTCTCGAGATGGGGATAGAGATGACGAATCGAGGTGGGAGAGGTGGTGATGGCGGGCCCCCCGGCCGGTCAGCGGCCGGCGTCGGGGGAGGACTCGGAGGCGCCGCCGGCGTGGGCGGCCGCCTCCTCGGGGCTGTAGAACGTGTTCGGCTTCGGGACGTCGATCGACCCAGCGCCTCGGACGACGCCGTCGTCGTCGCCGCAACCGGCCGCGGCCAGGAGCGAGGCGCCCGCGACCGACAGGAGGAGGGCGGAGATGCGAGGCCGGTCGGTTCGGTTCGTCACGGGGAGTGGTCTCCGGTCGAGGATTGAGATCAGCCTGGGAGCGGGGGCGGGGAGGGCTGTCCGGCTCGGGCCACGCCCCGGCCGAGTCCGACGAGCTCGAGGATCGTCGGCAGGAGTTCCCGGATCGATTCGGCGCAGTCGGGGGGCTGGGCCGGGTCGTCGGGCGAGTCGATCGGCTCGCCCGCCAGGAGGCGCCTGGTGATCGCCTCGGTCAGCTCGGCGAGCCTGGGATCCTCTCCGGGGCCGGCGCGGTCGGTCATCCGTCCGCCTCCAGCCGGCCCCTCATGTGGATCAGGGCCCGGAGCAGGCGGGCCTTCACCGCCCCCCTGGTGATCCCGAGCGCCTCGGCGATCTGGGCCGCGTCGAGCTGTTCGAGGTAGCGCATTACCAGGACCTCGCGATCCCGGGCGGACAGGGAGGCCAGCGCGGCCATGACCTGATCGCATCGCTCCCGACGCGAGAGCCGGTTGCTCGGGCTGGTGTCGTTCGCCAGGAACCGGCGGGCGAGGGCCCGGGACGAGTCGTCGGGATGGGCATCGGCCCGGGACTCCCGGGTGATGCTCCGGCGCTGCGAGGCGATGTGCCTGCGGTGGGCGTCGATGACCCGCTCGCCGGCGAGCTGGCGCAGCCAGCCGAGGAAGGGCAGGGGCCGTTCCCTCAAATAGTCGTCCATCCGCTTCGAGGCGTCGGCCAGCGTCTCCTGGACGACGTCAGAGGGGTCGACTCGGGAGGTAAGCCGGCGATCGAGGCGGGCGGCGACCATGCGTCGGAGGTGCTCTCGATGCACCTCCAGCAACTCCTGGCGGGCGGCAATGTCCCCCCGGAGGGCCTGATCGATCAGGTTCTGGACGAGCCGGGTCGTCTCGGTCATCGGCGAACCTCCCTACCCCTTACCCCGCGAACCAGGGGCCGGGGATACGCGGAAAGTTTCTCGAATTCGCAACCCGATCGCCCATCGGGCGTTCACAGCCAGGCGCCGGCAGCCGTCCGGGGAGGGCGAGGATGCGAGGAGCCTGCCGAGCGGGCCGGGGTCAGGGGGGGCTCATCCCCGGCTGTAGCGTCGAGGGGGCGGGGGCGGAGGCGGAGCGAGAACGGTCCTCGATCAGGCGATCGAGCCGGTGGGCGGTTTGCAGCGTGTCTCGGTGGTCCGGCCCGAGGATGCGGCGCTGGGCTGCCAGGCAAGACCGGAGCATCTCCTCGGCCTCGTCCAGCCGGCCTCGGTCCCGGAGCAGGTCGGCCAGGCTGCTGGTCACGTAGAGGGTGTCGGGGTTCTCCGGGCCGATGGACCACCGACGCTCCTCGACGCTCCGGCGGATCAGCGGTTCGGCCTCGTCCGGCCGGCCCTGCTCGTTCAGCACGTGGCCGAGGTTGTAGAGGGCGGTCACGGTGTCGGGGTGGTGTTCGCCGAGGATCCGACGGTCGGTCTCGAGGCATTCCCGGAAGAGCCGCTCCGCCTCGGCGAACCTCGCCTGCCGGTTGAGGGCGGCGCCGAGGTTGTTGAGCGTCGTCAGCGTGTGAGGGTGCTCCGGCCCCAGCTCCCGACGTTGCTCGTCGGCCAGCTCCCGGTAGAGCGCCTCGGCCTCTTCGGCCTTCCCCTGGCGGAGGAAGACGTCTCCCAGGTGGAAGCGGGCAGAGAAGATGAATTGCGGGTTGGGTTCCGGGGCCCGGCGGGCGTTTGCAAGGCAATCCCGGTAGAGGGCCTCGGCCTCCCGGAGCTCCTCCCGGTTCCGGAGGACCTCCGCGAGGTACAGGGCGGATTGCAAGGTGACCGCGTGCAGGGGCCCGAGGACTCGCCGGGACTCGGTCCTGACCCGCGAGAGGGTGGCCAGGGCCTCGTCCCTGCGGCCGAGGTGCGAGAGGACGTGGCCCAGCTCCGCCGACGCTTCCAGGCGCCCCGCCCCCTCGTCGACGTCCCCCCGGGACTCGAAGAGCCCGAGGGCGGCCCGGAAGTGGGCCTCGCCCTTGTGGTACTCGCCCAGGCCGTGATAGGAGCGGCCGATGGCGAGCTGGATCGCCGCCTCCATCTCGGGCTGACCGGGGAACGCCGAGTCGACCCGGCCCGCGGCGCGGTCGAGGACCTCCAGGAGCGTGACGGGCTCCTCGGCGGGGTTGCTCGCGGGCTCCGCCTGGTGGATCAGGCCCTCGATCAGGAAGCGGTTGACGGCGTCGGCCTTGGCGGTCTCGGCCCGGGCCTCGCGCTCGGCGACGAGCAGCAGCCGCTTCTGCCGGACGGCCTCGCGCCAGCCCCAGGTCACGCCAGCGAAGCCGACGGCGAGGGCCACCACGAGCGACCCGACGAGCCCCGCCTGCAACGGCCTGCGCCGGCACCATCGCCAGGCCCGGGAGAGCGGCCCGACCGGCCGGGCCACGATCGGCCGGCCGTCGAGGAACCGCCCGAGGTCCTCGGAGAGCTGGAGGGCCGTCTCGTAGCGATCCGAAGGGTCCCGGGCCATCGCCTTGGCGACGATCGTCGCCAGGTCGGAGGGGACGGCCGGGTTGAGCCGGCGGATCGGCGCCGGCTCCCCCTCGGCGATCATCCGGAAGATCTGCTGGTGGTCGTCGCCCGAGATGGCAGGCCTGAGCGTCAGCAGCTCGTAGAGGGTCGCGCCCAGCGAGTAGACGTCGGAGCGGCGATCGACCAGGGCCCGCTTGCCGAGCGCCTGCTCGGGGCTCATGTACCGCAGGGTCCCGGGCAGGTCGCCGGTGGCCGTCAGGCCGGCATTGCCCTGGACCGCGGCCATGCCGAAGTCGGCGACCCAGAGCTCCCCCCGGAAGTCGACGAGGAGATTGGCCGGCTTGATGTCGCGGTGCACCACCCCCTGGTCGTGCGCGTAGCCGAGCGCCCCGGCCGCGTCCATCCCCAGCGCCGCGACCGCCCGGAGGTAGGCCCGGGCGCCGATCGAGGGCGGGCCCGAGACGCCGGGGGGGGCCGCCGAGGCGGCGGGGGCGGGGGCGGGGATCGGGCCGGATCGGCTCCCGTCGTGCTCGCGGCGGGGAGGGGCCAGGCGTCCCGACAGCAGCCCCGCCGCGACGGCACCGAGCCCCTCGGCGGGGGGCGGGCCGCCGGCGCCGCGGTCGCCATCGACCGCCCGGCGGATCTCCCCGACCAGGTCGGCCAGGCTCCCCCCCTCGATGAATCGCATCGCGTAGTAGGGGACGCCCCGGACGAGGCCGACGTCATGCACCGGGACGACCCGGGGGTGCTGGAGCCAGCCGGCCACCTGCGCCTCGAGCCGGAAGCGTTGCATCGCCCGGGGGTCCATCGCCAGCGCCTGCGGCAGGATCTTCAGCGCGACCCGACGCCTGAGCGCCACCTGCTCGGCCTCGTAGACGATGCCCATCCCCCCCCGGCCGACCTCCCGAAGGATCCGGAACTTGCCGAAGGCTGTCCGCCCGTCCTCGTCCCGGGCGTCCCCCGGGAGCTCCTCGCCGCCGTCCGAGAGCTCGGCCAGGCCCCGCATCGCCGGCATCAGGCTCCGGAGCTCCTCGGCCCAGCCCGGATGCCCCTCGACGAGCCTCTCCACGTCGACCGGCTCGCCGTCGAGCAGGCGCCTCGTCGTCTCCTCGACCAGGTCGAGGAGCGCAGGGTCGAGCCCCAGGGATTCGGGGTTCGACCCCGAGCGTCCCCGACGATCGCCGGGCCAGGTCGACCGGCCTGACGACCGGCCGAGGGGGTCGCGCCCACCCCGGTCACTTCGGGACGCATCCCCGACGTGCTCGCGATTCTCGGGGTGCGGCATCGCGGAGCCTCCCGCTGCGTCGGACCCGGTGCGACGGCGAGGCCGGGTGAGGTCCTCTATGTCCGTCGGGATCGACTCGTGATCGCCGATGAAGGTCGTCGACTCGGCCGGGGGGCGGGGGCGGCCGAGGACCGGGGGATCGATCCGGGCAGAACCGCCGCATCTCGGGGGATCCTTGCAAGGCGATTCGCAGCGTCTCCAGGATATGACCCGTCACGCCCTTCGACCATACTGTACTGTTGCAGTTCGTTGAGCCGGCGGGGGGTGTGGCCACAGACGAGGTGAAGCGGCAGCGTCCGATAATCGATTCTACTGAACGGTGCGCAAAGAAGGTCAAGTTCCCCCGATCTCCAACCCGGCCTGAGCGAAGAAGGCTCGGACCAGATGTGACTTCTGGCGTAGGCGTCCGACGGCGAGGTGGAACTGCTCGTGCAACTCCTCCAGGTCTCGACATACGAGATTTCGCATCTCCACGTTCTTCAGGTGATGCCAGCCCCCCTCGTCCCACGGGTTGAGGTCAGGGGCGTACCCCGGAAGCGCTTCCAGCCAGACCCGGCCGCCCGTGCCCGACACGAAGTCCTTGACCGCAGCACGACGGTGGATGGGCGAGCCGTCCCCGATCACCAGCAGCCGCTCCCCCGCGACGCGGAGCAGGTGGATCAGGAACTCGACGCTGTGCAGCCCATTCAGCGACTCCTGCCGCACCAGCGTGTAGACCTTGCCTGTGGGCGTCAGCCCGCCCATGACGGACAGGTGGTCGCGCGTCACCTTCTCGCGGAGCACCGGCGTCAGCCCCTCGGGGGCGTAGGTCCGGACCAGGCCCGGCAGCAGGTAGAACCCCGCCTCGTCCACGAGGACCGGCACTCGACGCTCGCGTCTCGCCCGCCGTCGCAGTGCCGGCCAGCTCTCGTCCCGCCAGCGGCGGATGGCCTCCTCATCTCGCTGGATCGCTCGCCGGATCGGCACCTGGGGCGTCCAGCCCAACTCGCTGAGCAACCGCCCGACGTGGGCCTTGTGGTAGCGGACGCCGAACTCCTCCTCGATGACGAGGGCGATTCGGGCACGGGTCCAGACCTGGCCGCGGAAGCCGTAGGCCTCCTGCCCATGCCAGAGGAACTCGGGGATCAGCCGCTTCTGGACGCCCGAGAGCTTGGACGGATGGCCGGGCGCGGGGTGCGAGCGCAGCGCCTCTCGGCCGCCGTGTCGGGCACGGGCGAGCCAGCGGCTGATCGTCTCCTCGGAGGCGTCCAGGGCCTCAGCGATGACGCGCTGGCGCCCGCCCTGTTGCTTCAGGTCCAACGCCCGCAACCTCCGCCACTCACGCCAATCATGAGGGATGAAGTTCGAGGCTTCCATCCCCTGATTCTACCGGAACGAAAACTTGACCGCCTTTGCGCACCGGTCAGTAGGTCGTCCGGGTCGGGCGTGCGTGCCTGTCGCCGGCCGTCAGGCCGGCAGCGGCCTGGGGCGATCTGGGGGGCGGGATCCGATCCGGAGGGGCGGCCGCGTGACCGCCCCAGGCGTTATGATGTGAACACACCGGTCATAAGCGTCATTATCGGACCGTGCGGGTGCGGCCCGGCGGCGGGGCGAATTGCTCCCCCGGCCTCGCGTGACGACCCGACAGTGGCCGAGGAGATCGGATGCAGGCGGCCGCATAGCTCCAAAGAAGCCGTGCCAGAGTGCGGGCTACTTAACAGCCCGGCCACCGGGACCTCCCGACGGCCCGGCGGGACGCCCGCCTCGGGGCTCGCCCGCCGGGGCTTGCACCGGGCACCCCGACCGCGCTACCGTGATCTCGTCTTGGTCCTCCCCGAGCCGACCGGCGACGCCCCCCCCGCGAGTCCATCCCGATGGCCCACCCCATGATCACGCACCCCCTCGGCCTGGCCGCCCTCGCGACGGCCCAGGCGATCGCCGGCGCCGGGTCGGTCGCCACGCCGGCCCGGGACGAGGCCGTGCGGACGTACCGGGGGCTCGAGGAGATCAACCCCCCGGCCGAACCCGAGCCCGGCCCGCCGACGGCGATCGTCGGCGCCCGGCTGATCGACGGGCGCGGCGGCCCGGCGATCCCCGACGCGGCGGTCGTCATCCGCGGGGCGACGATCGTGGCCGCCGGGCCCCGCGCCGGGGTCGAGATCCCGGAGGACGCCCGCGTGGTCGAGGCCGCGGGCCTGTCGCTGCTGCCCGGGCTGATCGACGCCCACTTCCACCACGACCGCGACGACCCCGGCCACCGCATGCTCCGGCTGTCGCTCTCCCGCGGGGTGACGACCCTGCGCGACCCGGGGCACCCGATCCCGGCCTATCAGGCGGTCCGGGAGGCCCCCGGTCCCCTGCCGCGCTGCTTCCTGACGGGCCGGCACCTGGACCAGCAGCCGCACGCCCACCCGGACGACGCCGAGGCGATCCGCACGGCCGCGGAGGCCCGGGCCGCCGTCGGGCGCCGGGTCGCCGCCGGGGCGTCGGCGATCAAGGTCTACTACCGGCTGCCGCCTGAGCTGATCGGGGCGGCCAGCGAGGCGGCGCACGCCCGGGGGGTGCCGGTGACGGCGCACCTGGAGCTGGTCGACGCCGGGCGGGCGATCGAGGCGGGGGTCGACGGGGTCGAGCACGTCACTTCCTTCGGGACCGCCCTGGCCGAGCCGGAGCCGGCCGCGACCTTCCGGGCGGCGGTCGAGCGGGACAACGAGGCCCGGCACGAGGGCCGGTACCGGCTGTGGGCGACGATCGAGCCGGAGGACAACCCCCGGCTCGGGCCGCTGATCGAGGGGATGGTGGCCGGCGGGGTGGTCCTGTCGCCGACGCTGGCGGTGTTCGAGCGGCGTGCGGGGGACCGGGGCGTCGAGGGCCACCACGTGCGCGGCTTCGAGGCCATGCTCCGCTTCGTGGGGCACTGCCATGAGGCCGGGGTGCCGATCGTGGTCGGCTCGCACACCTGGGCGCCGCACGCCGAGGAGGGAGGGGCCTACCAGCGGGAGCTGGAGCTGCTGGTCGAGTGCGGGCTGACGCCGGGCGATGCGATCGTGGCGGCGACGTCGCGCAATGCCGAGTACCTCGGGTGTGCGGACCGGCTGGGGGCGATCGCGGCGGGGCGGCAGGCCGACGTGATCCTCGTCGCCGGTGATCCGCTGGAGGACATCGCCGCGATGGGCGCGGTGCGCGGCGTGATGCTCAACGGGCGCTGGGTGGGCCAGGGCGGGGGATCGGCGAGGCGGTCGGGGATCGGCGATGAACCTGGCCGGGAAGGAGCCGGAGGCCCCGGGCAGATCCCACGACGACACCCGGTGGGATGCCCGGGGCACGCGGCGGACCGGCCCGCCGATCGTCCAGGCCCGTGGGGGTGGATCGGATGGTGAGCGAGGATCGCCGGCGTGGGGTCCCCCTCGGGCTGGCCATCGGCGACGCCCGCGGGGCCCCGGTCGCCTACGCGTGCCGGCTTCCCGACCGGTTCGACGAGGTGGTCCGGCGGCGCGTCGAGTCGAGCCTGCCGACCCACCGCAGCCCGGCCTGCCGGTCGGCCTGCGCCTCCCTCGGGGTGCTGCCGTGCGGGCTGCTGCACGGGCTACCGCGGGAGGGGGTGCTGGCCCCGGCCTGGGAGGCGCCGAGGCGGCTCGACGAGCGCGTCCCGCTCGACGCGGAGCTACGGGAGGTGGCCCTGGGGGGCTCCCGCCGCGAGCGGCCCCCGGAGATCCAGGGAGGTGTCCCCCTGGCTCGCAGCCCGGGGGCGACGCCGGGGGCCTTCGCGGGTGCCGAGGACTTCCGGACGTCGGTCCTGCGAGCGGCGAACCCGGGCGACGACGCGGACACGACCGGAGCGGTCCGCGGGCAGCTGGCCGGTGCGTGCCGGGGGGAGTCGGGGATCCCGGCCGAGTGGCGGCCCGGGCTCGGCGGTCGGGCCCTCATCGAGGCGGTGTCGCGGCGGCTCATCGACGAGCCGGGCGCGACCGTCAGGAGGAGGGATTGGCTCGGGACCGATCGTCGCCTCGTCGGTTCGCTTTCTGCCTCGAAGAACTAAACCGCTCCGCGGTAGGTAGGAGTTTGGCCACGCTCCCTAGCCGACGGCCTCAGCGCTACGGACGTCGTCGCTGCTTGTCGCGAGACGAGGCGTCGTGCTATTGGTCGGCCACTGACGACTTGAGGGATGGGCTGCAATCGGTTCTCCTGGAGCCCTAACCGCTTCAGGAGCATCGACATGAAGAAGTACATCGTGACGCTCACCGCCGACGAACGCCAGGCCCTCCTCGATCTCATCTCCGCCGGCAAGGCCTCCGCTCTGAAACTGGCCCATGCCCGCATCCTCCTCAAGGCTGATGCCGCCGAGGGCGGGCCCGCCTGGCCCGACGACCGCATCGCCGAGGCCGTCGAGGTCTCTGTCGCCACCATCGAGCGGGTCCGCCAGCGGTTCGTCGAGCAGGGCCTGGAGGCCGCCCTGGTCCGCAAGACGCAGGCCCGTCCCAGCCGCCAGCGGGCCCTCGACGGCCGGGCCGAGGCGAAGTTGATCGCCCTGGCCTGCTCGGAGCCCCCCGACGGCCGCAAGGCCTGGACGATGCGATTGCTGGCCGACAAGCTCGTCGAGTTGGAGATCGTCCCCTCGATCTCCGACGAGACGGTGCGCCGCTCTTTGAAAAAAGCGAACTGAGGCCGCATCTGAAGCAGCAGTGGTGCATCCCGCCGGAGGCGAACGCCGAGTTCGTGGCGGCGATGGAGGACGTGCTGGAGGTCTACCACCGGCCCTACGACGAGACGCGACCGCTGGTCTGCCTCGACGAGGCGAGCAAGCAACTGATCGGCGAGACGGTCGTGCCGATCCCGGCAGCGCCAGGGCGGCTCGAGCGGTTCGATCACGAATACGTCCGCAACGGGACGGCCAACCTGTTCATGGTGACGATGCCGCTGCTGGGGTGGCGTGCGGTCCACGTCACCGAGCGTCGGACGGCGTTGGACTTCGCCGAGGTGGTGCGTTGGCTGGTGGAGGAGGTGCACGAGGAGGCGGAGAAGGTCGTGCTGGTGATGGACAACCTGAACACGCACAAGATCGCCTCGCTGTACGAGGCGTTCCCGCCGGAGCGGGCCCGTCGGATCGCCGGGAAGTTGGAGATCCACCACACGCCGAAGCACGGGAGTTGGCTGAACATGGCGGAGATCGAGCTGTCGGTGCTGGCGAGGCAGTGCCTGGACCGGCGGATCGGGTCGAGCGAGGAACTGAAGCGGGAGGTCGCGGCGTGGGAGGAGGACCGCAACGAGCGGATGGTGGGCATTCGGTGGCAGTTCACCACGGCGGATGCCCGGATCAAACTGCACCGACTATACCCGGCAACTCAATAGCGGACGACCACTATGCTCCGGCTCGGGTCCGTTCGGGGGTGCGCCCGGCCGCATTTCTTCCCCGTCGCGGCCGTCGAGCACGCCCCCCAGATCACGCCCCTTGCCAAGCTATCCAATCCTCTCTTAAAGCAAAGGCCGTGCCTGTCGCGGCTTCGTTCTCCGACTTTGTATCCGCACGGCCGACGAGGCCCGAGGTGAGGCCACGCTCGCCGACGGCCATGCGGATACAAGATTCTGCAATTGACGCACCCGCCCTTCCGTCCGGCAACAGCCCTTTTGCGTGTGCCGCTGAACTTGACCTAAGTTTGAGAACAAGGGCTCCTCAGGAAATACCCCTCGGGTGTCTAACGAGCATGGCAGCCTGGGGGGGAGCCAAGGGGCGCGAAGCATGGCCTGACATCTCTTTTCATGGGTTCGTGTGCGGCGACGTGGCATGACTGTTCGTCGACGAGTCCTCGCCGTCGATCGTCGGATCGCAGCCGAGGAAGCTCGATATGGAACTCCCTGGGACCTTACCCGGCTCTCAATGGATTCATCATCAAGTCGGCCGAAGAGCCCAGCACGATCGGATTCAACCGCCCCATCGAGTGAGCCAGCCCGCTCGGGGAGGCCGGACGCGGTCGTCCGGCGTGGAAAGCGTCGCGCGCGCCGTTACCCATGGACGGAGTCCCTCGAGGGGCGGGAGCTGCTGAGCTTGGCCGCCGTCGGGGTGGAGTTCCGGGTCAACACCTTCACCTCGGGCACGCAGCAGACGCACCCCGAGAGCCCCCGGGCCGTGGCGATGGATGCCGACGGCGACTTCGTCGTCGTCTGGACCAGCGACGGACAGGACGGCGGCGCGATGGGAGTCTACGGCCAACGCTACAACACCCTGGGCGTTCCCCAGGGGTCTGAGTTCCGCATCAATGCCACTTCGGCCGGCAGCCAGTCCAACGCGACGGTCGCCATGGACGCCGACGGGAACTTCGCCGTCACCTGGACGAGCGACCAAGACGGCCTCGACGACATCTATGCTCGCGGGTTCGACGCCGACGGCACGCCGAGGACCGATGAGTTCCGGGTCAACGCCGTCACGGCGGACCACCAGGACCGCCCCTCGGTGGCGATGGGCGCCGACGGCGACTTCGTGATCACCTGGACGAGCGGCGGCGATCATGACGGGGACAGCACGGGCATCTACGCCCGGCGCTTCGACGCCGCCGGCACGCCGAAGGGCGGTGAGTTCCAGGTCAACACCCAGGCCTCGCAGGCGCAGGCCGACCCCAGGATCGCGATGGATCCGGCCGGCAACTTCGTCGTCGTCTGGGCGAGCAACCTCCAGGACGGCGACAGTTGGGGCATCTACGGCCAGCGGTTCGACGCCGCGGGCGTGCCGCGAGGGGGCGAGTTCCGTGTCAATTCAGTCACCGCCGACGTCCAGCAAGACGCCTCGGTGGCGATGGACGCGCTCGGAAATCTCGTCGTCGCCTGGGGCAGCAACTTCCAGGACGGCGACGGCTGGGGCGTGTACGCCCGGCGGTTCGACGCGGCGGGGGCTGCTCAGGGCGGCGAGCTCCAGGTCAACACCGTCGCCGCGGGCGACCAGCGCTTCCCGGCCGTCGCCATGGCGCCCGACGGCCGGTTCCTGATCGCCTACCAGGGCCTGACCCAGGATCCCTCCGCCGACGCCGGCGTCTACCTCCGCCAGTACACCGCCGCCGGCGTCGCCCAGGGCGTCGAGGCCCGCGTGCCGACGACCACCCTGGCCGACCAGCTCGCGCCCTCCGTCGCCACGACCGGTGGCAAGGCCGTCGTCGTCTGGAGCGGCTCCGGGACGGGCGACCCGGACGGCGTCTTCGGCCAGCGCCTCGTCGGCCCGGGTTTCACCGTGTCGCCCCAGGCCGGATTGCAGACGACCGAGGCCGGCGGGACGGCCACCTTCACCGTCGTCCTCGACGCCGCCCCGACGGCCGACGTCACGATCGCCCTGAGCAGCACGAACACCGCCGAGGGCACCGTCTCCCCCTCCTCCATGACCTTCACCCCCGCCGATTGGGACGCGCCGCGGACGGTCTCCGTCACCGGCGTGAACGACGCGATCCGGGACGGCGACCGGCTCTTCTCGATCGTGCTGGGGGCGGCCACCGGCGCCGACCCGCTCTACAACGGCCTCGACCCGGCCGACGTCCGGGTGGCCAACCGGGACGACGAGCCGGGCGTCTCGACCAACGGCTTCTGGCTCTCGACCACCGACGACGTGCCGTCTCCCAGCGGGGCCCCAGGGCTCAGCTCCTGGGGAAAGGACGAGGTGATCTCCTTCGGCGGCCCGTCGCTGGCCCTGGAGCCGGGGACGACGGCCGGCTCCTTCCTCTCGGTCTTCCGCCTCGACCTCCTCGCCGACGACGGCAACGCCGAGGTGGACGCGATCCACCACGTCAGCCGGGCGGTCACCGTCGGCGGGGCCCACGCCATCGCCCTGCAGCCGGGCGACCTGCTGCTCTCGACCGGCACCAACGAGGCGTTCCTCGGCGGCACCTTCGTCGTCGACGAGGCCGACCTCTTCCTGTTCCGCCCGAACACGCCCGGCGACTACTCGTCCGGCACCTTCCGGATGGTCCTGGACGAGAGCTCCGCCGGCTTCGGGGCCAGCTTCGGCAAGCTGTGGGGCATCGCGCTGGTCGAGCGGGCGACGACGGTCGGAGACGTCACGCTGAACGCCGGCGACTTCCTCTACTCGCGCGACGGCGGCGCCGAGGACCACGACGTCTGGCTCTTCCGCCCCTCCGACGTCGGCCGGGACACGACCTCGGGGACCCACGCCCGGCTGGTCGAGGGGGACCAGGTCGGCATCAACCCGAAGGTCTTCGGCATCGACCTGGTGAGCGAGACGGCCACCTACGGCGGGAGGACGCTCGCCGCCGGGACCCTCCTGCTGTCCCTCGACGGCGAGGACAACTCCGTCGGCAACGGGACGCCGATCGCCGTCACGCGTCGCGACGTCTTCGCCCTCCAGCTCTCGCAGACGACCCTCGGCTCCGGCACGGCGACCGGCACCGCCTCGCTCGTCTTCCAGGGCGGCGACGTCGGCCTGGACACGAACAAGGAGGCGATCAACGCGCTGACCCTCGTCTCCCGGCCGGGGATCGCCGTCACGCCGACTTCCGGCCTGACGACGAGCGAGGCCGGCGGCACCGCCTCCTTCAGCGTCCGGCTGCTGAGCCAGCCGACGGCGGATGTCACCATCCCCGTCTCCACCTCCGACTCGACCGAGGGGGCCCCTTCCGTCGCGTCGCTCACCTTCACCCCGGCCAACTGGAACGTCGCCCAGACGGTGACGGTCGTCGGCGTCGATGACTTCCTGGCCGACGGCCCGGTGGGCTATACCATCGTCCTGGGCCTCGCGTCCGGCCTGGACCCCGGCTACAACGGGGTCGATCCGGCCGACGTCTCCCTGACCAACGCCGACAACGACGTGCCGGGCGTCACCGTCACCCCGATCACCGGCCTGACGACCACCGAGGCCGGCGGCACGGCCACCTTCTCCGTCTCCCTGCGCAGCATGCCGCTGGCGAACGTGACGATCGCCGTCGCGACCTCCGACGCGACCGAGGGGATCGCCTCGGTGTCCTCGATCACCTTCACGCCGGCCAACTGGAACGTCCCGCAGTCCGTCACCGTCACCGGGGTCGACGACCCCATGATCGACGGCCCCATCGCCTACTCGATCGTCCTGGGGGCCGCCTCCAGCCTCGACCTGAGTTACAACGGCCTGGACCCATCCGACGTGGCCCTCACCAACGCCGACGACGACGTGGCCGGCTTCCTCGTCACGCCCACCTCGGGCCTGACGACCACCGAGGCCGGCGGCACCGCCTCCTTCAGCGTCCGGCTGCTGAGCCAGCCGACGGCCGACGTGACGATCCCCGTCTCCACCTCCGACCCGACCGAGGGGACGCCCTCGGTCACGTCGCTGACCTTCACCCCGGCCAACTGGAACGTCGCCCAGACGGTCACCGTCGCAGGCGTCGACGACCTGGACGACGACGGCGACGCCGCCTATTCGATCCTCCTGGGTGCCGCCTCCGGCGCCGACCCGCTCTACAACGGCCTGGACCCGGCCGACGTCGCGCTCACCAACGTCGATGACGACGCGGCCGGGATCCTCGTCTCGCCGGTGACCAACCTGACGACGAGCGAGGCCGGCGGCACCGCCTCCTTCTCCGTCATGCTCGCCAGCCGCCCGGCGGCCCCGGTGACGATTGCCATCGTCACGAGCGACCCGACCGAGGGGATCGCCTCGGCGGCCTCGCTGACCTTCACGCCGGCCGACTGGAACATCCCGCGATTCGTCACGGTTGCGGGCGTCGACGACCCGGACGACGACGGCGACGTGGCCTACTCCATCGTCCTCGGCCTCGCCAGCAGCTTCGACCCGCTCTACAACGGCCTGGACCCGGCCGACGTCGCCGCCGTCAACGCCGACGACGACACCGCCGGGGTCGTCGTCGCCCCGATGGCGGGCCTGACGACGAGCGAGGCCGGCGGCTCGGCCTCGTTCTCCGTCGTCCTGACCAGCCGGCCGGCGGCCGATGTGACCATCACCGTCGCGACCTCCGACCCGACCGAGGGCGTCCCCTCGGCGGCCTCGCTCACCTTCACGCCCGCCGACTGGAACGTCGCCCGCGCGGTGACGATCGTCGGCAGCGACGACTCCCTCGACGACGGGGACGTCACCTATACCATCGTCCTCGGGCCCGCCACCAGCCTCGACCCGCTCTATAACGGCCTGGACCCGGCCGACGTCGCCGCCGTCAACGCCGACGACGACACCGCCGGGGTCGTCGTCGCCCCGATGGCGGGCCTGACGACGAGCGAGGCCGGCGACACCGCCTCCTTCTCCGTCGTCCTGACCAGCCAGCCCTCGGCGGACGTGACGATCCCCGTCTCGACCTCCGATGCGGGCGCGGGCGTCGTCTCGGTCTCCTCGCTCACCTTCACGCCCGCAAACTGGAACGTCCCGCAATTCGTCACGGTTGCCGGCGTCGATGACCCCGACGACGCCGGCGACACCCCTTATTCGATCCTCCTCTCGCCCGCCTCCAGCGCCGACCTGCTCTATAACGACCTGGACCCGGCCGACGTCGTCCTCTCGAACGCCGACGACGACGCGACCGGCATCGTCGTCTCGCCCAACGCCGGCCTGATCACCACCGAGGCCGGCGGCACCGCCTCGTTCTCGGTGGTGCTCGCCTCGCGGCCCGCGGCCGCGGTGACGATCCCCGTCGCCTCGGGCAACCCCGGCGAGGGCGTCGTCTCGGTCTCCTCGCTCACCTTCACCTCGGCCGACTGGGACACCCCACAGGTCGTCACCATCCGCGGCGTCGACGACCCGGACGACGACGGCGACGTGGCCTACTCCATCGTCCTCGGCCTCGCCAGCAGCTTCGACCCGCTCTACAACGGCCTGGACCCGGCCGACGTCGCCGCCGTCAACGCCGACGACGACACCGCCGGGGTCGTCGTCGCCCCGATGGCGGGCCTGACGACGAGCGAGGCCGGCGGCTCGGCCTCGTTCTCCGTCGTCCTGACCAGCCGGCCGGCGGCCGATGTGACCATCACCGTCGCGACCTCCGACCCGACCGAGGGCGTCCCCTCGGCGGCCTCGCTCACCTTCACGCCGGACGACTGGGACGTCCCGCAGGCGGTCACGGTCGTCGGGATCGACGACCCGGACGACGACGGCGACGTCCACTTTGCCGTCCTCCTATCCCCGTCGTCGGGCGACCCGGCCTTCGACCGGCTCGGCGCGGCGGCGGTCACGCTGGAGAACCTCGACGACGACGCGGCGGGCGTCACCATCGACGGGCCCTCGGCGGGCGTGGTCTCGGAGGCGGGGGGGACCGTCTCCTTCGCGATCCGGCTCGATTCCCGGCCGTCGGCCGCCGTGACGATCACCCTCGTCGTCTCCGACCCCGGCGAGGGTGCCGTCTCGACCGCCACCCTCCGCTTCTCGCCCGACGGCTGGGACCGGCCGCAGTCGTTCACCGTCTCGGGGGCGGACGACCCCCAGGACGACGGCGACGCCGCCTTCACCGTGACGCTGTTGGTCGCCTCCGACGACCCGGCCTACGGCGCCCTGCCGGGCGTGGCCATCCCGATGGCCAACCTCGACGACGACGAGGCCGCCCTCGTCGTCGCGATGCAGTCGGCCCCGGTCACGACCGAGGCCGGGGGCACGGCCCGGCTCTCCGTCCGCCTCGCATCGGCCCCGACCGCCGAGGTGGTCGTCGTGCTGGTTGTCGACGACCCCTCGGCCGCGGCCGCCTCGCCGGTCTTGCTCCGCTTCACCCCGGACGACTGGGACATCCCCCAGCTCGTCACGCTGACCGGCCTGGACGACGGCCTCGAAGGCGGCGACCGGCCCTACACCGTCTCCGCCCGCGTCTCCTCGACGGCCGACCCCGCCTACCTCGGCCGGTCCTCCGTCCCCATCCTCCTGCTGAACGCCCAGCCGCCGGCCCCCGAGCCACCGCCGGAGCCGCCATCGCCCGAGCCGCCGGATGCGCCGGCCCCCGAGCCGCCGGATGCGCCGGCCCCCGAGCCGCCGACTCCGGGGCCAACGTCGCCGCAGGAGACGCCGGGGGAGCCGAAGCCCGACGTGCCCCCCCCGGTGGACGAGCTGGGGAACGTGCCGCAGCCGCCGATCGCGCTGGCCCTGTTCCCGAGCTTGGGGCCGCCCCAGGCCGCGAATCCGGTCCGGCTCCCGCCGGTGAAGCCGCTGACCCTCGCCTCGGACGGGGCGGACGAGGTGTCGTCGAACCAGGCGGGCACGGCGTCGGCCCCCTCGGCGAACCGGACCTATGTCGACCCCGAACCGGAGCCGGCCGACCCGGCCCCCGAACCGGAGGCGGATCCGGGGCAGGACGAGTCGCCCGGCGAGCAGCAGGCCGGGCCGGCCTCAAGGCCCGCCGAGCAGGCGGCGGTCGAGGTCTCCGCCCCGGCGCCGATCCTCGCCGCCACCGGCCCGGCCCCATCGCCAACCGCAACCCAGGCGTCGGCCCCCGCCGCCGGCCGCGAGCGAGCCGAGGCGGTGGCAATGGCGGTGGACCATCTCTTCTCCGAGCTGGACCGCCTCGGCCAGGAGCTGGAGGAGGGCGCCGACCCCTTGCCGGCCGCCTCGGTCGCGGCCGTCGGCGTGCTCGCCTCGGTCGGCTACGTCCTCCTCGCCGGCCGCCCTGGCCTATGGTTGCTCGGGGCGCTGGGCGTAGGGCCGATCTGGAGGCAGTTCGACCCGCTCGACGTGATCTTCGCGTGGGAGCAGCAGCAGCGCCGGCGTCGGGAGGAAAGGGGCGACGACGAGGAGTCGCTCCAGTCGATCGCCGAGGGCGGCCGGGCGGCTGCCGGGCCCGTGCGGGGGGTGTCGGCATGTTCCGACTGAGCTTCGGCCTGACCTTCGTCGCCCTCGGGGCCCTGCTGTCGGCCGCGTCGCTCGGCCTGCTGCCCGACCGCCAGGGCGCGGTCCTCGACGGCCGCAAGGCGCTGTGCGAGGCCGTAGCCATCGCCTGCTCGGCCGCCGCCCAGGACGGCGCCGCGTCGGCCATCGTCCCCACGGTGGAGGCCCTGGTGCATCGCCACCCCGATCTGATCTCCGCCGGCATCCGCGACCCCGAGGGCCGCCTGCTCGCCGCATCGCCCGGCCACGAGGCCGCCTGGGGCGACGGGCCCGGCCGGCTGTCGACGCCCACGCACATGCACGTGCCGATCACCCTGGCCGGCGGCCCCTGGGGCGAGGCCGAGCTGCGATTCCGCCCGCTCGACGGCCTCGGCCTGCCGGCCGAGCTGGCCCGGGTCACGCTGCCCCTGCTCGGCTTCGTCGGCCTGATGACCCTGGTCGGCTCGTATTTGCTGCTCCGGGGCGCCTTGCGGAAGGTCGACCCCCGGCGCGCCGGCGTCGTGCCCGACCGCGTCCGCCAGACGCTCAACACGGTGATGGAGGGCGTGCTCGTGCTCGACCGCGAGCAGCGGATCGCCCTGGCCAACGACGCCTTCGCCGCCGCCGTCGGCATCGACGCCGATTCCCTCCGCGGCCGCAAGGCCAGCGAACTGGGATGGGAGCCCGCCCCCGGCGGCGTCCCCCTCGCCGTCGACCCCGCCGACCTGCCCTGGGCTCGCGCCCTGACCGACAAGGCCCCCCGCCGCGGCGACCTGCTCGCGCTGCGCGCCGGCGACCGCCCCCGCCGCGTCTCGGTCAACGCCACGGCCATCCTCGACGACGCCGGCACTTGCCGCGGCGCCCTGGCCACCTTCGACGACCTGACCCCCATCGAGGACAAGAACGCCGAGCTGAGCGTCGCCCTGCACCGCCTCGGCCGCTCCCGCGCCAAGATTCGACGCCAGAAGCTCCAGCTCCAGGTCGCCAAGGAGGCCGCCGAGGCCGCCAACGCCGCCAAGGGCGAGTTCCTCGCCAACGTCAGCCACGAGATCCGCACGCCCATGAACGCGATCATCGGCATGACCGAGATCGCCCTGGACACGGAGCTTCGCGGCGACCAGCGCGAGTACCTGGAGGTCGTCCGCTCCTCGGCCGAATCGCTGCTGGCGATCATCAACGACCTGCTCGACTTCTCCAAGATCGAGGCCGGCAAGTTCGAGCTGGACCCGCGCCCCTTCTCGCTCCGCGACACGATCGGTGAGACGCTCCGCACGCTGGCCGTCCGCGCCCACGGCAAGGGCCTGGAGCTGGTCGGCGACGTCGGCCCCGACGTGCCCGACGCCTTGCTCGGCGACTCCGGCCGGCTCCGGCAGGTGCTCATCAACCTCGTCGGCAATGCGATCAAGTTCACCGAGCGCGGCGAGGTCTGCGTCCGCGTCTCGCCCGGCGAGGCCGACGGCGTCGGCGGCGTCGCCCTCCGGTTCGACGTGGCCGACACGGGCATCGGAATCCCGGCCGACAAGCTGCACTCCATCTTCGACCCGTTCACCCAGGCCGACGGCTCGACCGCCCGCAAGTACGGCGGCACCGGCCTGGGCCTGGCCATCTCGAACCGGCTGGTCGGCATGATGGGCGGCCGGATCTGGGTCGAGAGCGAGCCGGGACGCGGCAGCACCTTCCGCTTCACCCTCCGCCTGGCCGAGTCCGAGGCCCCGGCCGACGCCTCCGCCGGCCTCCCCGAGCACCTGCTCGGCCGCCCGGCGGTGGTCGTCGACGACAACGCGAGCAACCGCCACGCCCTGGCCGGCATGCTCGGCCGGCTCGGCCTGGAGACCCGGGGCTTCGAGGAGGGGATCGACGCGGTCATCGAGCTGGGCCGCGCCGACACGCCCCCGGCCGTCGCCGTGGTCGACTCCACATTGGCCGACGTCGACGGCATCGACGTGGTCGAGCAGCTCTCCCGGCTGCCGAAGCCGCCCGAGGCCACGGTCCTGCTGCTGGAGCCCTCGCAGGCCGCCCTGGGCGAGCGTGCCCGGTCGCTGGGCGCCGTGCCGCTGTTGAAGCCGGTCAAGGAGTCGGACCTGCGCCGCGCCCTCCGCGAGGGCCTGGGCCTCGAATCCCGGGCCACGCCCGCCGGCCCATCGGCCGTCGGCGCCCCGAGCGGCCCCCGCTACCGGGTCCTGCTGGTCGATGATAATGAGTTCAACCGCCGCGTCGGCGCCCACAAGCTCCGACAGCTCGGCCATGAGGTCATCGTGGCCTGCGGCGGCCGCGAGGCGCTCGACCTGCTCGACTCCGAACCCTTCCACCTCGTCTTCCTCGACGTGCAGATGCCCGACCTCGACGGCCTTGAGACGACCGCCGCCCTCCGGGCCCGCGAGGCCGACACGGGGGCGCATCAACTCGTCATCGCCATGACGGCCCGCGCGATGGCCGGCGACCGCGAGCAGTGCCTGGCCGGCGACATGGACGGCTACGTCACCAAGCCGATCCGCGACGACCAGCTCGCGGCCGAGATCCGCGTCCTCTCCCCCCGGATCGCCGCCCCGCCGCTGCCCGACGCGACTGTCCCCGCCCCCGCCCCCGCCCCCGAGCCCCGTCCCAACGCTCCGGCCGGCGTCGGGCCGGACCGCGAGGCGGCCCTGGCCCGCGTCGGCGGCGACGCGGCGCTGTTCCAGAGCCTCATCGACGTCTTCGCCGAGGACTGCACCCGGATGATCGCCGAGCTGCGATCGGCCCTGGCCGACGGCGACGCCGCCACCCTCGGCCGGGCCGCGCACACGATCAAGAGCATGACCCGATTTTTCTCGATCGACGACGTCTCCGAGATCGCCTACGGCCTGGAGCTGATGGGCCAGCGGGGCGACCTCGGCTCGGCGCCGGCCGAGGTCGAGCGGCTGGTCGCGGCGCTGGACCGCGTGCTGCCGCAGATCCTAGCGATGAGCGACGGAGCCCCCCGCCGATGAAAATCCTGATCGCTGAGGACAACGCCTTCTACCGGCGCATGCTGGAAGCGACCCTCACGCACTGGGGATACGAGGTCCTGGCCGTGGACAACGGCCGGGACGCCCTGGACATGCTGATGGCCCACGACGCGCCGAAGCTGGCGATCCTCGACTGGATGATGCCCGGCCTCGACGGCCCGGAAGTCTGCGCCCGGATCCGCGCCACGCCGCGGCCCGAGCCGGCCTACCTCATCATCCTCACCTCCAAGGAGCGCGACGAGAACGTGGTCACGGCCCTCGACGTCGGGGCCGACGACTTCATCACCAAGCCCTTCGACCACAACGAGCTGCGCGCCCGCATCCAGGTCGGCCGCCGGATCGTCGGCCTGCAGACGAGCCAGTCGGTCGTCTTCGCGTTTGCCCGCGCTGTCGAGGCCAAGAGCCCCTACACCCACGGCCACTCCGGTCGGGTCACCGAGCTGGCCCTAGCCCTGGCCGAGGCCGTCGGCGTCCCGCCTCAGGACCGCGAGCTGCTCCGCCAGGGCGGCCTGCTGCACGACATCGGCAAGATCTGCATCCCCGACGCCATCCTCAACAAGCCCGGCCCGCTGACGCCCGAGGAGCTGGAGGTTATCAAGGAGCACCCCGCCCAGGGCGTCCGCATCGTCGAGCCCTTGCAGTCGCTCTCGGCCGTCGTCCCGATGATCCGATGGCACCACGAGCGGCTCGACGGCGGCGGCTACCCCGATGGCCTCCGCGGCGAGGCCATCCCGCTGTCGGCCCGCATCCTCGCCGTGGCCGACGTCTACGACGCCCTGGCCAGCGCCCGCCCCTACCGCGGCGCCCTGCCGCCCGCCCGCTGCCTCGACCTGATCGACGCCAACGCCCAGGGCGGCGGCCTCGACCCCGAGCTGTTCGCCCACTTCCGGGCCGTGATGGCCGACCGGCTCGGCGCCCCCGCCCTCTCCACCGCCGTCGCCAGAGGCAAGGTCGTCGACCCCCGGCCGGCCTCGCCCGCCCCGGCCGACGGCCCCGGCCCCGGGGCCCCGGCCCCGGCCCCGGCCGTCGACCCCGAGGGCGACTCGTGGGCGTACTCCTACCAGGACCTGAGGCGGCTCGCCACGGTGGACCACCTCACCGAGGTGGGCAACCGCGCCGAGTTCGAGCGGATGATCCGCGTGGTGCTCTCCGACGCGCAGGGCCTCGGCCAGCGATCGCTGCTCGCCCTGGCGGACATCGACCAGTTCAAGCGAATCAACGACCGTTTCGGGCATCAGGCCGGCGACGCGGTCCTCCGCCACTTCGCCCGGATGCTCCGCGACCACTGCTCGCCGGTCGACTTCGTCGCCCGCTACGGCGGCGACGAGTTCGCCATCATCCTGGCCGGCTACGACCTCGACGCGGCCCGCGACCGCCTGGATCGACTCCGCGCCCAGATCGCCCAGGAGCCGTTGCCGGCCCTCAATGGCGCCCGATTTACCGCCAGCTTCGGCCTGTCCGAGATCACGCGGGGACACTCTGTCGAGCAGATCATCGACCGCGCCGACCAGGCCTTGTACGAGGCCAAGGCGTCCGGCCGGGATACCATCGTGGCCCGCGATCTGGGGTCCGCGTCGGTCGATCCTCGGCGGATCGGGACCCGATCGCCTTCGCCCGAGCACGCATCACCGCTGGACGTCTCGCCGTCGCTGCCCACAACGATGGCGGACGGAACGACCCTCCGATCGACCGGCGAGCGAGGGGCCATCCCCCTGGGGGCATGCGATCCAAGGACTGCGTGATCCGCCCCCATCGACACACCGGGCGTCGATCCCGCGGGAAGCCTCGGCTCGGAGGGGTCACGGATCGACGGCGGGTCACCCGTCGTCGGTCCTGACGGATCCGCCGGCACCACGACGAGAAGCGTCGAGCCCGCCCCCCCGCGAGTCACCCGGCGGCTGCGTCTCCTCGCACCGGAGGTGCACTCAATGCCTCCTCCGGATCATGGCGCCCCCGGGAATTCCTGCCACCCGGTGGTAGAATTTCCCCCGTCCGAGGCCCGACCTCGTCCCGGGAGGAGCCGGTGGATCGCTTCGAGCCCGAACACTGGCCGCGCTTCGTCCGCCTCCCGGCCTTCACGCGCGACTGGGAACGCCTCGGCCTGGACGGGGACGATCTCCGGGCACTGGAGCTGGAGATCCTCGCCGACCCGACCCGGGCGCCGGTGATCCGCGGGACCGACGGCCTGCGGAAGCTTCGCTTCGCCGGCCCGCGGGCCGGCCGGGGCAAGTCGGGGGCCCACCGGGTCTGCTACGCGGACTTCCCGGAGCAAGGGACGGTGGCGATGGTGGTCGTCTTCGGCACGACCTCAGCGCGGCGGACCGAGAAGCGGTGGCGGCCGTGCTGGGGGGGGCCGTGTCGAGTTGCGGCGGGAGGCAGCCCGGGGACGGCCTCCGGCCCGGGGACGGCGCCGGAGGAAGGGCGATGGCTAAGGCGAGCGGGGCGAAGACGAAGCGGGCGGCCGGTCGCCGGAAGGGCGCGGGAGGGGCGGCGGGCAGTGAGCTGTCGCCGGCCGGGACGAAGATCGTGGCCGCCTTCGAGGAGGCGATCGAGGCGATGAGCTCGGGGGAGCCGACGGAGCGCCGGTTCACCGTGCGGACGTACAAGGTGGACTTCACGCCGCGGTCGTATGGCCCAGACGACGTGCGGCGTGTGCGCGGGCTGCTGGGGATGAGCCAGGCGGTGTTCGCCGGGTTCCTGGGGGTGGACGCGAACACGGTACGGTCGTGGGAGCAGGGGGTGCGACCGCCGAGCGGGGTGGCGCGGCGGTTCATGGACGAGATCGAGGCGGCGCCGGATCACTGGAGGCGTCGGGTGGCCGAGGGAGTCGGCGGAGGCGAGCTGACAGGCTGAACGGAGTCCGCCCCCCTGCCCCGCCGCGGTCGCAGGGCGACAACGCGCCTCGGCTCGGTCACCGACCGACGGTGTGGTGGTCGTCGGGGCCATGCCGAGACGATTCGCTCCCTGCCCACAAAGGCGCACTCCTCGGCCAAGTCATCCAAGGGCCGTCCTCGCGCGACTGGCTCCGGGGCTCGGTCGTCCTCGTCTTACTCCAGGATCGCGCAGGGACGACCTTCGCCTCGTCGAGGTGTGTATGCTGCTCCGCGGCTCCCTGTGCCAGGACGACAATTTCGGCGCCATCGACGGCTCAGTAGTAGAACTGGACCCGAAGCCAGAGCATCTCGTTGGTCAGGGCATGGCGATCAGGCAATGCGAAGAAGACGGGATCGCCGAACTCGCCGTGCTGCCAGTCGAGATAGACCTTGACGAACTTGTTCGGGTACCAGTTCACCCCGAGGTTGGTGACCCAGGCGCGATTGCTCCAGAGGGCCCGGTCGGCGAGCCCGGCGTCGAAGAGCCCCGAGTCGATGTCGAAGGCGCTATAGCGGCCGATCAGCTCGATGGCACCCGGGCCGAACTCGCCCCGGCGGAGCCGGAAGGGTCGAAGCGGCTCGACGACGGTTCGGCGCTCGACCTGCTCGCCGGTCAGGAAGTAGCCGGCGGAGACGGAGTAGCCGGAGGCGGGGAGCACCGTCGATTCGGGCGTGGCGACGGTGCGCGCGTAGCGCTGGATCGAGCCGTTGTACTCGGCGAGGAGCGAGAGCGACCGGTAGAAATACGCGAGGTGGGCCGACCAGAAGGTGCGCTGGCCACGCTCGATCACCTCGTCGTCGAAGATCAGGAACGGCGGCGCGGCGCGGTCGGCCGTGCCGGCGTTCGAGGCGTTGGTCGCCAGTCGGAACGAGCGGGGGAGGAACGCGGCGTTGTCCTGGGCCCCGTAGGCGAACGAGCCGCCGAGGTTCAGGAGGCGGAGCGGGTTGCCCTCGGCCGTCTCCTGGAAGGGTCGGGCGTTGAGGTACGCCATCACGTCCTTGGAGTCGTTGAAATCCTCGTACGAATTCCGGGGGCCGTCGAAGACGCCGACGGCGTAGTCGAGCCGCTCGTCCAGCAGGGAGCCCCAGAGCATGGCGCCGAGCTGTCGGTTGAGGCCGAGGTTCGTGGTGAAGAGGGACCGCTCGGGGGCGATCAGCCACATGTTCTGGATGGCGAACTGCTCGTAGTTGAACGGCGTCATGAAGCGGCCGACCTTGAGCTGCAGGCGGTCGTCGCGGCGGAAGTTGAGGTAGGCGTCGAGCAGGTCCAGGGCGCCGAACCCGCGGTTGATCGAGACGAGGTACTCGACGCCCCGGGTGGCCCTCCCGCCGAAGAAGAGGCGATTGCGGGGGGCGTAGATGCCGTCTCGGGCGAACAGCTCGCCACCGGGGTCGAAGGCGCGGTAGTCGGTCTGGCTCTCGATGTGGACCTGGAGCTGGAACTCCTCGTCCTCGCTCTCGAAGACGAAGCCCTGGCCGAAGCCGCCGAGGAGCGGGATCCGCCCGCTCGGGCGACTCGGCGTCACGCCGGCATAGCTGGGGACCGGCGAATCGGCGTTGGCCGAGAACGAGGTGCCGGGCCTCGACTCGCCAGCATCCGTCGGATTGGCCACCCCCGCCGCGTCCGCCGGGGGGGCGTCGGCCGGCTTCACTGGCGAAGCATCGAGCCGCTCGCGGAGCGCCCGGTTCTCCTGCTCGAGCCGCCGGTTCCGCTCCTCCAGCGCCTCGAGCCGCGCCTCGATGGCCGCCAACCGATCGATCGGATCCGCTGCGGGGGTCGGGGGAGGAAACGGGGCGGTCGCCGACAGGGTCGGCTTCTGCCCGGATGCGGCGTCAGGGCCCGTCGCTAGCGCCAGGACGAGCGACATTGCCAGGAATCGCCGCTTCATGTCCGTCCTCGGACGCCGACAGTCCAGGCCGCTCCACTCGGGGCACAAGGGTAGTATCGGATGTGCGGGTCGTGCCCTTTAGGGGGGCTGGCGAATCGGCGGCGGCCCACCCCTCAGCCCAATCGAGCGACGGGGCTGTGGACGCCGACGATTCCGGGGGATGCCTCGAGGATCCGCGCCCATCGACTCAGATCCTCGGCCGGGGGCGATCGCGGAGCAGACCCCGGGGCCCTCGGCGTTCCGGGGGCGGGGCCGCCGGGCGCGATCCCCCGTCACTCGGCCGCCCCGACCTCGCGGCGGAGACGCTTCCAGTCCACGCCGAGCTTGCGCATCCGCGAGCGCAGCGTGTGCGGGTTGATCCCCAGCAGGGCCGCCGCCCCACGCCGGCCCTCGACCCGGCCCCGGGCCCGGACCAGGGCCGCCTCGATGTGCCGGGCCATCGCCGCCTCCAGGGGCACGAACCCGTCCTCCTCCCCGCCGGGCCGAGATAGGGGCAGGGCCATCGGGCCGGGGGCCGCGGCGGGCGGCCTGGGCGTGCCCAGGGCGAGGGCGACCTCCAGCCGCTCGCCGTCGCCGAGGATCGCAGCCCGCTCGATCACCGCCGCCAGCTCGCGGACGTTCCCCGGCCAGGGGTAGGTCACCAGCAGGCCGACGTCCTCGGCCGTCGGCGCCAGGGGGGGCATCCCCAGCCGTCTGGACGACCGCAGCGCGAAGTGCGCCGCCAGGGCCGGGACATCCGCCGGCCGCTCGCGCAGGGGGGGCAGCCGGATCGGGAAGACGGCGATCCGGTACCAGAGGTCCTGGCGGAACCGGCCGTCGCCGACCATCGCCTCCAGGTCGCGGTGCGTCGCCGCCACGATCCGGACGTCGACCGACACCGGCCGCTCGCCGCCGACGCGCTCGAGCTGGCCATCCTGCAGGACCCGAAGCAGCCGGACCTGCGCCGCCGGGGGAAGCTCCCCCACCTCGTCCAGGAAGAGCGTCCCGGTGTCGGCCCGCTCGAACCAGCCCTTGCGCTCGGCCACGGCGCCGGTGAAGCTGCCCTTCTCGTGGCCGAAGAGCTCCGAGTCGACCAGCTCCGGCGGGATCGCCCCGCAATTGATTCGCAGGAACGGCCCGCGCGCCCGCCGCGATCGGGTGTGGACGGCGCGGGCCACCACCTCCTTGCCCGAGCCGGTCTCGCCCAGGACCAGGACCGGGGCGTCGGAGGGGGCGACGCGGGCGACCTGCTCCATGACCTCGCGTAGGCCCGTCTCGGCGCCGACGATCGAGTCGCTGATGTCCAGGCGGCCGAGCTTGGTCAGCAGCGAGCGGTTCTCGGCCTCGACGGCCTCGCGGAGCGAGGTCAGCTCCCGGAGGCGGCGGTCGTTGTCCAGGGCGACGGCGAAGGGGTCGAGCAGGGCGGCCAGCAGCTCGGCGTGCTCGTCCCGGAACTGGCGTGGCGGCCGGGCGGTGAGCAGCAGGACCCCGGCCGGCCCGTCGGCCGCGAGGAGCGGGCCGGCGAGCACCTCGCCGTCGGTCCCCTCGGGCAGGATGCCGGGGGGCTCGGCCGTGGCGGAGCGGTCGGCCAGGCGGAGGACCTGGCGGCGGTGGCACCAGGCGATCAGCCGCTGCATCGCCTCGGGGGTCAGCTCGCTGCGGGCCCGCGACGGGGCGGGGCCGGGGCGGCAGTGGCCCAGGGCGACCGTCTCGACGACGCCGCCGGCCGCGTCGATGCGGCGGACCAGGGCCAGGTCGGCCGGCAGCCGCCTCGCCAGCAGCGGGGCGATCAGCTCGACCGACTCGGGGATCTGCAGGTGGCGGCAGACCTCGCGCCAGATCTCCAGCAGCAGGGTGGCGTGACGCTCCACAGGCCGTGTCCCCGTGGGATATGACGGATTATCCATGGGATATCCTGGGAAAATCCGTTTCATTTCGCGGATTTCCCGGCTGTCCACCCTCGAAGGAGAGCATAACACGGACATTTCCCGGGAATCACGCCCAATCCCGGCGTGGTCCGCCCCTTGCCCTACTCATCCTCCGTGCCGGGTCGCCCCCCGGGCCGACTCGGCCGGGGGGAACACGCCGGACGATCCATGCCCCTTGAGGCCCCGGAGGCCAGCACGGTGGACGTCATCCTCGACCTCACGGGTCAGGCCCGACGCCGCGTCGCCGGGCTGGTTGAGGCGGCCCGGTGCCTGGTACTCGGCTGGGTCGAGCGGAACATAGTCGCCGAGTTCCCCGCCGACGAGGACCTGCCGTGAGCGGCCCGCCGACCTGCCGGCGGGCGTCGGCAAGCCGCCCCTCTCCACTCCCCCGGACGATCGCCCGCGGCCGCGGGCCCGGAGCCGATGCCATACGACATCGTCCCCCCTTGCCATGCCCGATCGGGCCGCTTGTCCCCCTCGCGGGCGGTCGGCGGTGTCCGACTCATGACATCGGGATCGGCGGGCGGTGAGCTGTTCCGGCGTGGTTGGGAAGGGATCGGGAAGGGGGATGGCGATGGTTGCGGCCCTGGCGATGGCGACTTTCGTGGCGGCGAGTCCGGCGGCGGACGGCGGGGGGATCGGGCCGGACGAGCGGCCGAACGTGGTGCTCATCGTGGCCGACGACCTCGGCCACGGCGACGTCGGCTTCAACGGCCGGTCGGAGTGGGCGACGCCACACCTCGACGCCCTGGCGTCCCGAGGCATGGTGCTGCGGCGGTTCTATGCCTCCGCCTGCGTCTGCGGGCCGAGCCGGGCGGCGCTGATGACCGGCAAGTCCCCGGGCCGCTGCGGCGTCCGCGGCAATGCCGACGACCTGCCGGCCGGCGAGGTGACGATCGCCGAGGCCCTGGCCGATCGGGGCTACGCCACGGCCCTCTTCGGCAAGTGGCACCGCGGGGCCCCGGCGCCGGGCGAGGCCGAGGCCGTCCACCCGCTCGACCAGGGCTTCGGCGCCTTCTTCGGCTTCCTCGACCCCTACCACGCCGCGGAGAAGTACCCGGCCTCGCTCTGGGACGGCCGCGACCGTGTCCCGTCGGCCGGCTACGCCGACGACCTGTTCACCGACCGGGCGGTCGACTTCATCGGCCGGCACCGGTCCGGCCCCTTCCTGCTGGTGCTGGCCTGCACGGCGCCGCACCACGCGATCGTCGCCCCGGCCGAGGAGGTCGACCGGCATCGGGGACGGCTGCCGGAATCCGAGCCGGGCCGACCGCACAACGCCCACTATGCCGGCATGGTCACGCGGCTCGACCGCAACGTCGGGCGGGTCCTCGACGCGCTGGAAGGGCACGGGCTGTCGGGCCGGACGCTGGTCGTCTTCACCAGCGACAACGGGGCGACGTTCGAGGAGGCCAACCTCGGGGCCAGCGCCGCGCTGGGCAGCAACGGGCCGCTGCGGGGCCAGAAGCGGACGCTGTGGGAGGGGGGCATCCGGGTGCCGACGGTGGTCTCGTGGCCGGGGCGGATCCCGACGGGGGCCGTCTCGGAGGCCGTCGGGGTGCAGGCCGACCTGCTGCCGACGGCGCTGGCCGCCGCCGGGGGGGAGCCCGATCCGTCCTGGGGCGTCGAGGGGGTCGATCTCCTGCCGAGCTGGGCCGGCGTCGGCCCCGGGCCCGATCGGACGCTGACCTGGGAATGGCGAGACGAGGGTGCGGACCAGCGGGCGGCCCTGCGGGGCGACCTGAAGCTGGTGGTCGACCGGGGGACACCCGCCCTGTTCGACGTGGCCGCCGACCCCGGCGAGCGCCGCGACCTGTCCGCCGATCGGCCCGGGGATGTCGCCCGGCTGGGGCGCGAGCTGCTCGATCGGCCCGGGCCGGGCGGCTTGACCGGGTCGGATCGCCGCCCCTATGCGAAGGCCCCCGGGCTCCTCGGGCACCAGCGGTCGCCCCGGCGTGCGTCGTCGGGGGGCAAGCCCCCTGCGACGCCCGTCTCGGGCGACCTGGCCGCCTTGCAAGGCCGCTGGTCGGCCTCGACCGGCCCCGGCGGGGGGACGGTCGTCGAGTGGGAGGTCGTCAACGACCGTGCCTCGTTCCGCGTCGAGACGCCCGAGGGCCTGACGATCCGGGCCGTCGGCTCGGTCGTCGTCGACGCGACGGCCGACCCGCCGGCCCTCGACTGGGTCGGCTTCCGGACCGGCGCGGGGCTGCCCCTGCCCCCGGTGCCGTCGATCTATCGGCTCGACGGCGAGGCCTTCACCGTCCGCGCCGGCGGCCCCAATGGGGCCCGGCCGACGGCCTTCGCCCCCGGCGACGGGCCGCTGGCCGACCTCGTGACCTTCCGCCGGGTGGTGCCGGGGCCGTTGACGGCCTCGGCCCCCGGGGCCGGGCTCCGGTGAGCCCGAGGCCCCGACCCGGGTCGATGCGGGCGGCGGCCCATAGCGGCCCCGCCCTCCTTCTCCCCTGATTTCCCGGAGGATCTCCGATGCGACGGACTTGTCGCGGCTTCACGCTGATCGAACTGCTGGTGGTGATCGCCATCATCGGCGTCCTGATTGCCCTGCTGTTGCCCGCCGTGCAGAGCGCCCGCGAGGCGGCGCGGCGGGCCCAGTGCACGAATAACCTCAAGCAGATCGGGCTGGCCCTGCACAACTACCATGACACGTGGGGCCGCTTCCCCATGGGCTCGGTGCAGGTGGCCACCCCCAACGGCGCATACCGGCGGCCGTTCCTCGCCTCGCTGCTGCCGTTCCTGGAGCAGCGGAACCTCTTCGAGAGCTACAACTACGACCTGAGCTTCCAGCGCGTCGAGAACGAGACGACCCGGGCCTCGATCGTCTCGGTCTTCAGCTGCCCCTCGGACGAGCAGCAGGTCTTCACCAACAACGGCGGCTCCGTCGACGACGTGAAGGGCAGCTACGGCGTCAACTGGGGACAGGACACCTACGGCAATCAGGTCCTGCCGGCGCCGTTCGGCCTGAACTACGGCGCGACCTTCGCCGAGATCCGCGACGGCACGACCCAGACGTTCCTGATTGCCGAGCTGATCCAGGCGCCGCACCCGCCGGGGCAGCCGGTGAGCGTCATCGACCGCCGGGGCCGGATCTGGAGCGACCAGCCCTCCTCGCACCAGATCTCGACCCGGCTGGGGCCCAACAGCCCGGCCGGCGACTACGGGGCCTGCTGGGACCGGCCGGACATCGGGGCGCCGTGCATCCGCAACGTCGGCCAGGGCCAGGCCCACCACATCGCCTCGCGGGGCCAGCACCCCGGCGGCGTCAACCTCCTGCTCGCCGACGGCTCCGTCCGGTTCATCAAGGACGCCATCGACCTGGCGACCTGGCGGGCGCTGAGCAGCCGCGCCGGCGGCGAGGTCATCAGTGGAGACCAGTACTGATGCGCACCGGACGAAAGAGCCATCGGACCGGCCTCGGCGTCCTACTCGCCGCGGCGGCGTTGGGCGTGACGGGCCCGGGATGCGACGGCGGCGGCGATCCGGGCCGGCTCGCCGTCTCGGGCCGAGTGACCCTCGACGGGCAGCCGCTCGACGACGCCGCCATCACCCTGCTGCCCCTCGCCGACGGCCCGACGGTCGGCGGCAAGATTGAGGAGGGCGAGTTCCGCATCGCCCACGCCGATGGGCCGACACCGGGCCCCTACCTGGTCGAGGTCCACGCGATCCGCCCGACCGGCCGGGTCGTCGAGCACCCCGACCTCTGCGGGGAGACGATGGAGGAGACCGAGGACATCATCCCCGAGCGATTCAACCGCGGCGGTGCCCCGCGAATCGAGGTCGCCGCCGAGAGCGAGAACCGTATCGACATCCCGATCACCTCGCGCTGAACGGCCGGGGGACGACACAGGAGTACCGAATTGCAGCGCTCGAAGATATGGGGCCTCGCCGCCCCGCTCGCGATCGTCGCGGCCGGCCTCGGTCCCGGCGACCACGCCGAAGCCTCGGCCCCCCAGGAGCGGCCGAACGTGCTGTTCATCGCCGTCGAAGACCTGAACGACTGGACCGGCTTCCTCGGCGGCCACCCACAGGCGCGGACGCCGAACCTCGACCGCCTCGCCGCCCGCGGCGTGAGCTTCACCCGCGCCTACTGCTCGGCCCCGGCCTGCAACCCGTCGCGGACGAGCCTGCTGACCGGGCTGCGGCCGTCGACCACCGGCGTCTACCACAACGACCAGCCCTGGCGGCCGGTCCTGCCCGACGCCGTCACCCTGACGGATCACTTCGCCGCGGCAGGCTACGACGTGGCCGGCGGCGGAAAGATCTTCCACAACAGCTTCAACGACCCCGACGCCTGGCCCGAGTGGTTCAAGGCCGGCGACCATCCCGAGCCCGACGAGACGCCCGTCAACGGCATCCCCGGGGCGGGCCACTTCGACTGGGGCCCGGTCGACGTGCCCGACGAGGCGATGGGGGACCACCGGACCGTCTCCTGGGCGATCGACCGGCTCGACGACGACCGCGACCGCCGATTCTTCCTCGCCGTCGGGCTGATCCGGCCGCACCTGCAGTGGTACGTCCCCCGGGGCTACTTCGAGCACTACCCGGTCGATGGCATCTCCCTGCCCGAGGCGCCTGCCGACGACCTCGACGACGTGCCGGCCGCCGGCGTGGCAATCGCCAGGCCGGATGGCGACCACCGCAAGGTCCTGGAGGCCGGGCAGTGGGAGGAGGCGGTGCAGGGCTACCTCGCCAGCATCGAGTTCGCCGACGCGCAGGTCGGCCGGCTGCTGGACGCCCTGGAGGCGAGCGGCCTCGCCGACGAGACGATCGTCGTCCTGTGGGGGGACCACGGCTGGCACCTGGGCGAGAAGCAGCACTGGCGAAAGTTCGCCCTCTGGGAGGAGGCAACGCGCGTCCCCCTGATCATCGCCGCCCCGGGCGTCGCGGCGCACGGCGGCCGGTCGGGTCGGCCCGTGTCGCTGATGGACCTCTACCCGACGCTGGTCGAGCTCTGCGGCCTGCCGCAGAAGCCCGAGCTGGAGGGGGAGAGCCTCGTCCCGCTGCTGAGGGACCCGGCCTCGCCCCGGGCCACGCCCGCGATCACGACCCACGGCCGGGCCAACCACGCGGTCCGCACCGAGCGGTGGCGCTACATCCGCTACGCCGACGGCTCTGAGGAGCTCTACGACCACGAGGCAGACCCGCAGGAATGGACGAACCTCGCCGACGACCCCCGATGGGAGGGGCAGAAGCGCGACCTCGGTCGCTGGCTCCCCCCGAGTGATGCACCGTACGCCCCCCGTCGGCGGGACGACGGCCGTCGTGACGGGATCCGGTCGCGGCCCGACGCCCCGGGATCGGGGGGAGCCGGCCGGCGATGAGGGGGACCGTCGCTACCGGGCCGGCGATCGCCGGCCCGGTAGCCGGGCTCCCCCTCGCGCCTCGGGCCGGGCATGGCGTCCGGGGGCGAATGGCGTCCGGGGGCGAATGGCATCCGGGGGCGAGATGAGCCGGCCCCCCCGGGGGCCGGCCCCCCGATCGCGGCGGCCCCTGGACCGTCGGCGTCTCCGGCGGCGACGATGAGGGGCCGGGGTCGCATCGGATGGAGGCAAGCCGCCGGACGTCCCGATCCACGCCCCAGGCCGGGCGACGTCACCACCGCCGATGATCGCGAGCCGCCCGGACGACGACACGAGGCCGATCCCCGAGGCCGCGGGCCCCGACGCGAGGGGCGCCGAGACGCCCCGGCGGCCGTCGAGGGGCGGCGGCGGGGGCGGGGAGGTCGATGCCGTGCGGCGGGTCGCCCGGATGGGAGCCACCTGATGCCCGGCCCGGCCCTCGCGCTGGCAGCGACCTTCGCCCTCGCCTCGGCGGTCGGCGTGGTCACCGGGGCGACCTCGCTGGTCACCGTCCCGGCCCTGCTGGAGGCCGGCATCGACCCCCACGTCGCCGTCGCGACCAACATGCTGGCGCTGGTCGGCCTGAGTCTCGGGGGCGCCATCCCGCTGCTCCGGGGAGGGGCGGCCCGGGGGGAGCGGCTCGCCCCGCTCGTCGCCCTCACCGCGGTCGGCTCCCTCGCGGGGGCCCTGCTCCTGCCCGCCCTCCCGACCCGGGCGGTGCCGCTCCTCGTCGCCGCGTCGATGATCGCGATGACGGCCTTCCTCCTCGTCGACCGGGCCGCGCCGTCCGGCCGCCCCCGGGCGGCCGGCGTGGCGACGGCGACCGACCCACGCCGCCTCGCGGCCCTCGCCGCGACGCTGCTGCTGGGGGCCTACGGGGGGCTCTTCAGCGGCGGTTATGTCACCTTGCTCACGGCCGCCTATGTCACCCTGCTCCGCATGGACTTGCGGCGGGCGGTGGCCGTCACCAAGGTGATAAACCTCGTCTCCTCACTCGTCGCCACGGCGGTCTTCGCCGCCTGGGGGCTGGTCGACTGGCGGCTCGGCCTCGTGCTCGGGTCGGCGAGCTTCGCGGGGGGCCTCGGCGGCGGTGCGGTCGCCGCTCGGGTCGACCGACGCCTGCTCCGGGGGGCCTTCCTGCTCGGCGTCGCCGTCCTGGCGGCCCGGCTCCTGATCCGGGTAGCAACCGCCGGCTGACGCAGGGTCGCTCGCCGCCGCCCCCCGCCAAGAGCCCCCGGGACGGGACCGGGCCGGGACGACCGGGTCACGGGACGCTTGTTCATTCCTGGCCATCACGCCGGAGGGGAATTCCGTGAAATGAAACGGAATCCCGCGAAATACGACGGCCATTTTCCTCGATATTTCGCAGTTTCCATGAGCAAGGGGACATTATCCGTTTGATTTCAAAGAATTGGCCGCGATGCCACTGATTTTTCGGCGTGGCCCTCCGATTGCTCCCAGTCCGACCGGGACTGATGCACGACCCAAGGCGAAGGGCCCGTCCATGTCGGATGCCTCCCGGAGCGATCGACGCGAGCGGCCCGGCGCCGAGGACCGGCGGTTCTGGCCATGCCTGGCCGTCGGGATGGCCTCGCTGATTGCCTGGCGGGCCGCGAGCTTCGTGCCGGCCTTCCCGGTCCGCGGCCAGGTCCTCGTCGGCGGCGAGCCCGCTGCTGGGGCGGTCGTCGAGTTCCACCCACTGGGACGCTTCGGCCTGCCTCTGGGCCGGCCGAGGGCGTGGACGCGGGCCGACGGGTCCTTCGAGCTGGCGGGGGAAGACCGGGTCGGCACGCCGGCCGGCTCGTATGCCGTCACCGTCGTCTGGAGGGAGCCGCTGGATCTCGTCGGCGAGCCCGCCGCCGGCCCGAACCGAGCCCCCGACGCCTATGCCCGCCCCGAGACGACCCCGCTGCGTGCCGTCGTGGCCGCCGGGGCGAACCGCCTTCCCCCGTTCTCCATCGACGCGACCCCGGCCCGGCCGGACGCGACCCATGCCCCGCGAGGGATGATCGACCGATGACCGACGCCCATGACCGCCGACGGACCGAGGAGGTCCGCCCCGTACTCGGCCCCCATCCCCACATCGGCCGGCTCCTGGCGCCCGTCGCGCTGGCCGCGCTGGGCCTGGCCGGCTGTTCCTCGGGGGATCGCGTCGCGACCTACCCGGTCGCCGGTCGGGTCGTCGTCGGGGGCGAGCCGGCCGCGGGGGCCTTCGTGGTCTTCCACCCCGTCGCGGCCCCGGTCGCCGAGGGTGCGGGCAATCCGTCGGCCCAGGTCCGCCGGGACGGCTCGTTCGCCCTGACCACCTTCGACGAGGCCGACGGCGCCCCGGCCGGCGACTACGCCGTCACCGTGCAGTGGCGGAAGCTCATCCGCAACGGGGCCGACGCCCTGCCCGGGCCCGACATTGTCCCCCCCGACTATGCCCGGCCCGAGACCACGCCGCTGAAGGCCATCGTGGTCGAGGGCGAGAATCCGTCCGCCGAATTCCGCATCGAGGCCGCGCGACGCCGGTGAGTCGGTCGTGCGGCACTCCCCGGACGTCTCCCCCTTCCCTCTCGGATCCGAAAGAAGGACCCATGCGACGGCTCCCCTCCAGGAAGACTGCCTTCACGCTGATCGAGTTGCTGGTGGTCATCGCCATCATCGGCATCCTCATCGGCCTCCTGCTGCCCGCCGTGCAGAGCGCCCGCGAGGCCGCCCGACGCGCCCAGTGCGTCAACAACCTCAAGCAGCTCGGCATCGCCGCGCACAACTTCCACGACGTCAATGGACAGCTGCCCTCCAGCATCCGGCCGCCGGGGCTGACCCCCAGGCCGCGCATCGCCGCCATGACCCTGCTGCTGCAATTCATGGAGCAGCGCCCGGTCTACGAGAGCATGAACTTCGACTACTCCTGGGGGGCCCGGGAGAACTCGACGACCGTGCTGACGAAGATCGACACCTTCCTCTGCCCCACCTCGCCCGAGCCGGATCGCCTCGACGGCATTCCGGAGATCAGCCCCTTCGTGGCGAACGTCACCGCCGTGACCGACTACTCGCCGACGATCGGTGTCGACCCGAGGCTCGTCACCGCCGGGCTCGTCGACATCGACGGCAAGGGGATCATGGTCAAGAATGAGAAGCCCCGCTTCGCCGACGTGAAGGACGGCCTCTCCAACACGATCATGCTCGCCGAGTCGGCCGGGCGGCCGTTCCTCTACCGCAAGGGGGGCAACCTGGTCAGCGCCGACCTGGTGGCGCGCCGGGTCAATGCGGGCGGCTGGTCGCGGCCGGCCAGCGACTTCAGCGTCGACGGCTCCTCGGCCGGCGGCACGCCGCTGCCGGGGCCCTGCCCGATGAACTGCACCAACGGCGAGGACGTCGGCGGCGACCAGTTCCCCCACCCCTATTACGGCACCGAAGGCACGTCCGAGGCCTTCGCCTTCCACCCCGGCGGGGCCAACTTCCTGCTGGGAGACGGCTCGGTCCGATTCATCAAGGAGACCGTGAGCATCCGGGTGTTCGCCGCCCTGGTGACCCGCCACGGCGGCGAGGTCCTCTCGGCCGACCAGTACTGACCCCGGGCCGGCCCGATCGACACCGGGCCGAGGCCGCCCCCCGCCGACCGCGGGGGCGGCCACGGCCATCTTCGAAGGATGCTGGGATGAAGCGATTTTATCTCGTTGCGATGATCGGCGTGGCCGCGGCGCCGGGCGGCTGCGCCCCGCGGGCGGGCCGGGACGCCGACACGCTGAAGCTCGGTGCCTATTCGGTCGTCCGCGAGGCCTTCCACGACGGCCTCCTCCCCGCCTTCGCCGCCGAATGGAAGGCTCGCACCGGGCGCGACGTCCGGTTCGAGGAGTCGTACAACGCCTCCGGGGCGCAGGCCCGGGCCATCGCCGCCGGCTTCGACGCCGACGTCGCCGTGCTCTCCCACCCCGGCGACATGGGGCTGCTCGTCGAGGCCGGCAGGGTCGACCCTTCCTGGGACGACAGCCCGGACGCGGGCATCATCACCCGCAGCCTGGTCGTCATCGGCGTCCGGCCGGGCAACCCCAAGGGGATCGCCGACTGGCCCGACCTGGCCCGGCCCGGCGTCGGGGTGCTCTATCCGGACCCGAAGACCTCCGGCGGCGCCCGCTGGAACATCAACGCCATCTACGGCTCGGCCGTGCTCGGCGGCGGGGCGGATGGCTCGGCCGACCGGGAGGCCGCCCGGGAGCTGCTGGCGGAGGTCCAGGCCAACGTCGTGAACATGGACCCCTCCGGCCGCCAGAGCATGGCCAACTTCGAGCGCGGCACCGGCGACGCGGTCATCACCTACGAGAACGAGCTCCTCCTCCGGCGCCGGGAAGGGCTGGAGATCCCCTACGTCGTCCCGCCGGCCACGCTGCGGATCGACGGGCCGGCGGCGCTGGTCGAGTCCTCGGTCGAGGCGCACGGCAACCGCGAGCTGGCCGAGGCGTTCCTCGAGTTCCTCCGATCGGCGGGTGGCCAGGCGATCCTGGCCGACTACGGGTTCCGGCCGGTCGCCGAGGACGCCCCGGCCGATGAGGGCTCGCCGCGGCCGCCGAGGCTCTTCACCATGGCCGACCTCGGCGGCTGGGACGCCGTCCAGGAGGAAGTCTACGGGCCGGAGGGGATCTGGACCTCAATTTTCACGGCACAAGCGGGGGGACGCTGAGGCCATGGCCCGACTCTCGTCCACCGCCGCGCCCGACCCTGGCCCCCTGCTGCTCCGGGGGGCGACGCTGTCGTACCTCGGACTGATGGTCGTGCTGCCGCTGATCGCCCTGGCCGTGCAGGCCGCCAGGCCGGGCGGCCCGGCGTTCCTGGAGGCGTTGCGCGACCCGTTCGCGCTGCACGCGCTGAAGCTGACGTTCCTCACGGCGGCGGCCATGGTCGTCATCAACTCCGTCATGGGGACGGCCGCCGCCTGGGTGCTCGTCCGGTATGAGTTCCCCGGCAAGGGGCTGGTCAACGCCCTGATCGACCTGCCCTTCGCGGTGCCGACGGTCGTCACCGGGGTCATGCTGGTCGTGCTCTACGGGCCCAACAGCGTCGTCGGGGCCATCCTCGGGCGCTTCGGCTGGGCGGTAATCTACGAGAAGCCGGGGATCATCCTCGCCCTGCTGTTCGTCAGCTACCCGTTCGTCGTCCGCAGCGTGCAGCCGGTCCTGCTGGAGCTGGACCGGGCCGAGGAGGAGGCGGCGGCCACGCTCGGAGCCGGTCCGGTCCGCACCTTCCTCCGGGTCACGCTCCCGGCCCTCTGGCCGGCGGTCGTGACCGGCTCGGCCCTGTCGTTCAGCCGGGCGCTGGGCGAGTTCGGCAGCGTCGTGCTCGTGGCCGGCAACAAGCCGATGCAGACCAAGACGGCGCCCCTGTACATCTTCGGCGAGATCGAGGGGGGCAATGCCCACGGGGCGATGGTCGTCTCGGTGGTCCTGCTCGCCAGCTCGCTGGGGATCCTGATCGGCCTGAACCGGCTCCAGCGGGGTAAGGAGGAGGTCAGTCATGGCCACTGACAGGCCCGCCCTCGAGCTCGCCGTCGTCCCGAACAAGCCCGGAAGCCTGCCGATCGGCCGCTGGCTGCTGACCGGGCTGGTGCTCGGCTGGTTCGCCCTGCTGGTCCTGGTGCCGGCCGGGGCGCTGGCCCGCCAGGTCGTCTTCGGGGGGCTCAGGCCGTTCGTCGAGGCGCTGGGCTCGGCCGAGGTGTTGCGGTCCTTCGGGCTCTCGCTGGGGATCACCGCCGTGGCCACGGCGGTCAACACCGCCTTCGGCGTCGGCTTCGCCCTGGTGCTGGTCCGGCACCGGTTCCGGGGCCGGGGCCTGGCCGACGGGCTGGTCGACCTGCCGTTCGCCGTCTCGCCGGTCGTCGCCGGGCTGATGCTGGTCGTGCTGTACGGGCCCGACGGCTGGGTCGGCCGCTGGGCCGAGGCCGCCGGGGTGCGGGTCGTCTACGCCCTGCCGGGCATGATCCTGGCGACGACCTTCGTCACCCTCCCCTTCGTCGTCCGGGAGATCGTGCCGGTGCTCCGGGCCGTCGGGGTCGACCAGGAGGAGGCCGCCGCCATCCTCGGCGCCGGCCGCTGGACGACCTTCCGGCGCGTGACCCTGCCGACGATCCGCTGGGGCCTGGCCTACGGCGTGACGCTGACCGTCGCCCGCTCGCTCGGCGAGTTCGGCGCCCTGATGGTCGTCTCCGGCAACCTGATCGGCCGCACCCAGACGGCCACGATCTACATCCACGACGGGGTCGAGAGCTTCCGGCCCGAGGGGGCCTACGCCGCCAGCCTGGTGCTGGCGGCCTTGTCGTTCATCCTGCTGGTAGGCATGGAGCGGATCCGCGCCCGGATCGCCGCCCGCGAGGAGTGACCCGCAATGAGCGTGCTGACTGCCCCCGATCTCCGGCGAGCGGCCGCATGGGCCCCGCCATCCGAGGAGGAGCCCGAGGTGGGAATCCTGGTCCGCGACCTCGCCAAGCGGTTCGGCGCGTTCCGCGCCGTCGACGGCGTCTCGTTCGCCGTGCCGGCCGGCCAACTGGTGGCCCTGCTCGGGCCGTCCGGCTCTGGCAAGAGCACCATCCTGCGGATCATCGCCGGCCTGGAGGCGGCCGACTCGGGCTCGGTCGAGCTGACCGGCGAGGACGCCACGGCCCTGCCCGTGCAGCGCCGGGGCGTCGGCTTCGTCTTCCAGCACTACGCCCTGTTCCGGCACATGACCGTCCGCCAGAACATCGCCTTCGGCCTGGAGGTGCAGAAGCGGCCGAAGGCCGAGGTCGCCGCCCGGGTGGATGAGCTGCTCGAGCTGATCCAGATGTCCGGGTACGCCGGCCGCTACCCGACGCAGCTCTCCGGCGGGCAGCGGCAGCGCGTCGCCCTGGCGCGGGCGCTGGCGCCGAGGCCGAAGGTCTTGCTTCTGGACGAGCCGTTCGGCGCCCTCGACGCCCGGGTCCGAGACGAGCTGCGGACCTGGCTGCGCCGGCTGCACGACGAGGTCCACGTCACCAGCCTCTTCGTGACGCACGACCAGCAGGAGGCCTTCGAGGTGGCCGACCAGGTGGTCGTGCTCAACCGCGGCCGGGTCGAGCAGATGGGGCCGCCGCAGGAGCTGTACGAGCGGCCGGCCTCGCCGTTCGTGGCCGAGTTCCTCGGCACGGTGAACGTGCTCCGCGGCCGCAGCCGGGGCGGCGTCGCCGTGCTGGACGGCGGGGCGGTCGTCCCGCACGGCGCGGCCGAGGGCGACGGGCCGGTGTCGGTCTACGTCCGGCCGCACGACCTGGAGGTCGACCGCCAACGCAACGGCCACCCGAGCTGGCCCGGCACGGTGCGGCGGCTGGTCCCGCTGGGCGGCCACGTCCGGCTGGAGGTGGCCCTGGCCGACGGGACCGAGGTGCGGGTCCAGCTCGGCCGTGATCGCCAGGCCGAGCTGGCGCTGTCCGCCGGCGACGAGATCTACATCACGCCCCGGGAGCTGAAAGTCTTCCACGCCGCCGAGCCGATGGCCCCGGAATACGTCATTTGAGGGCCAGTCCGTCGCCACGATGAGTCGCCCGGTTGCTCTGCGAACGATGCGTGATCCGGCCCATCCACGCATCAGGCCCCTGTCCCGCGGAAAACCCGCGTCGAATGCCGCCCACACCGCTTCCGAACGGCACGTCCGCGGTCCGGCGCGGCCTCGGATCGACGGAGACCTATTCGTCGCGGTTTGGCGTGGAATTACTGGCACCGCAATGGGATGTGTCAATGTCGATCGCCGGCCGGCTGCCGCGGGGTTGCGTCCTTGCTCCTTGGTGACGCACCCGCTGCCGATCCCGTCACCCCGGCTCGATCGGCCCTCCCCTGCCCCGCGGGCCAAGCGGGCCCCCGCCCTTGGTCCGGTTCGGCGCTGCTCCGCCGGCACTGACACATTCTCCTCCGGCATCGACTTCGTCACCCATCGCCCCTCGACAGGGGGGCAGAAATTATGCCAGAATTGGCATGGAATGAGCACCGAACCTACCGACGAGCCGTAGCCCCTCTTCTGGGTGGGGTCCAGCCGGGACGACCTGCGGCAGTTCCCGCAGGAAGTCCGCCAGCCGGTCGGCTTCGCGCTGCGGCAGGCCCAGCTCGGCGGCAAGCACCGCGACGCCATAATCCTCAGAGGGTTCGGAGGTGCTGGGGTCCTCGAGATTGCCGAGGATCACGACGGGGACACGTACCGTGCCGTCTACACGGTCAAGTTCGCAGGGGCGGTGTACGTGCTCCACGCCTTCCAGAAGAAGTCGAAGAAGGGGATCAAGACGCCGGCGGCCGACTTGGAGGTCATCCGGCGGAGGTTGAGGGCAGCGGAGCAGGACCATGCGGGACGAACCTCGGAAGGTGGGCGAGGAGGCACCGGCGCCGGTGGCGGTTGAGCGATCCGGCGGGAACGTGTTCGCCGACCTGGGGCTGGAGGGCCCGGAGGAGCTGCTGGCGAAGGCGGACCTGGTGCACCGGATCTGCGAGCTGATCGCGGAGCGTGGGCTGACGCAGGTGCGGGCGGCGAAGCTGCTGGGGGTCGACCAGCCGAAGGTGTCGGCGCTGATGCGGGGCAATCTGGAGGGGTTCTCGACCGAGCGGCTGTTCCGGTTCCTCAACGCGTTGGGGCAGGACGTAGAGGTGGTGATCCGGCCGGCACGCGAGGGGGCCGAGGCGGACACGAGGGTCGTCTCGGCGTGAGGCCGAGGAGTCGTACGGCCGGCTCGCGCGGGGCCGGCGGCTCCACCCCTACCACTTGCGCTCGAACTCTTCCTGGATGTGGACGTCGGTGAAGTTGAGGTAGATCGCCGTGGTGTGCAGGCGGTCGTGGCCGAGGATCTTCTGGACGGTGGTCAGGCTGATCCCCTTCTGCAGGGCCATGGCGGCGAAGGTGTGCCGCAGGACGTGGGGGGTGACCTCGCGGGCGATGCCGGCGCGGTTGGCGACCTCCTTGACCAGGTCCTGGGCCCGGCGCTTGCCGAGGGGGAACTGCTGCTCCAGGGCGAAGTAGGCCTCCAGGAGCCTGCGGACGCGGGGGGACATGGGCACGACGCGGAGCTTGCTCCGCTTGCCGTAGGGCCCGCCCTTGCCGCGGATGCGGAGCTGACGCTGCTGCCAAAGGACATCCTTGGAGGCCAGGTCGCAGAGCTCGCCGACGCGGTGGCCGGTGTCGAGGAGGGTCCAGACGACGAGTCGTTCGTTAGGCTTGTCGCAGGCGTTGGCGAGGCGGTCGGCCTCGTCGGCGGTGAGGGGCTCGCGGACGAATTGATAGGTCATGACCCCTTCCGACCCGTGCGTGCTCAGGATCGTGGGACACAGGGATTGCGTCTTCCACGATCCAGATTATCGCTGGGGCGACGGCCTGGAAAGGGTCTTCATGCCGGGAGATACGAAGGTGACAAACCTACCAAGAGCGGTGCGTTTCCTGCCCCAATTGACGCAGTTGGGCATCCGCCTCATCAGGCGATGAGGCGTGATCAGCGAATCAGCCACGCGTCTCCCATCGGGACGCCGGCCGGGCGGGCGCCGGCCCCGAGCCGTCTCCTGGCCGACGTCAATCAGCCGGACAGCACGGCGTCGACCAGCCGGGCCCACTCGGTCTGAAGACGAATGCGCCTCGGCTTCGCCGCACCGGCGGCCACCCCCGCCGCCTCGGCCTCCGTCACGGCGGACGGCGACGCCCGCAGCCCCACCGACGCCTCTCCTCCCCGCGTCGCCCACCAGGACCATCCCGGGGCCGCCGGCAGGCCGACCGAATCGGCGGTCCCCAGCGCCGCCGAGGCCCCCCGGCCGTCCGAAGAGCGGAGGATCGCGAAGCGGGCCGCGCCGTCGAGCGGGCTGAAGCCGTAGACGGCGACGTCGGTGCGGCCGTCGCCGTCGGAGTCGGCCGCGAGCGGCGCGTCCTGCTCGCCGCCGAAGGCGACCGGGAACGCGCCGCGGGCCCGCGAGAAGGTCGCGTCGTTGGGCCCCGACGGCAGGATGCCGAAGCGGATGAGGCCGTCGAGCGGGCTGAAGCCGTAGACCACCACGTCGTCGCGGCCATCGCCGTCGTAGTCGCCGACGACCGGCCCGTCGCCGGCGCCGCCGAAGGGCACGGCGAAGCCGGCCGCCGGGTCGCCGGTCGGGCGGATGGCGAAACGCGAGGAGCCGTCGCGCGGGCCGGGGCCGTAGACGGCCAGGTCGGCGCGACCGTCGCCGTCGAAGTCGCCGGCCAGGGGCGTGTCGTCGGGCCCGCCGAAGGGGACGGCGTAGGCGCCGGCCGGGTCGGCGGCGGGCCGGACGGCGAAGCGGGCGATGCCGTCGGGGCCGGGGCCGTAGACGGCCAGGTCATCGACCCCGTCGCCGTCGAAGTCGCCGATAACGGGCCGATCGCCGGGCCCGCCGAAGGCCACGGCGCGGGCCGCGCCGTCGGAGGAGCGGAGGTAGGCCAGGCGGTTGATGCCGTCGGGCCCGGGGCCGTAGACGGCCGGGTCGGCGATCCGGTCTCCGTCGAAGTCGGCGACGACGGGCCGGTCGCCGGGCCCGCCGAAGGCGAGGGCCCGGGTGCCGCCGGCGGACAACTCGATGGTGAAGCGGCCGAGCCCGGCGGCCGGGTCGAGGGCGTAGGTGGCGCGGTCGGAGCGGCCGTCGCCGTCGGAGTCGGCGGGTGCGGGCCGCCGGGGGCGGCCCACGGCGGTCGTGACCGGCCCGACGGTCAGGCGTCCGAGGGTGGTGGAGGCCTCGATGGTGTCGATGCCGGCGCGGCGGCCGGGGTAGGAGAAGCGGACATGGCCGTCGGCATCGGTGCGGCCGTCGGCCGGCGCGACGACGCCCGTCGCGGCGGAGTTCGGGCCGGCGACGATGCGGAAGGCCACGGGGATGCCCGCCAACGGCCTCCCGTCCTGATCCAGGACCGTGGCCGTGACCGTCCGCGCCTGGCCGACGAGGCCCGTGACCGTGGCCGGCGCCAGGACGATCGACGCGACCACGTTGGTCAGGGCGAAGGGGACCTCGCCGGCCCCGGCCGCCCGGGCGGTGACGGCGTAGGCCCCGCCGACGCCGTTGGCCGTCGCGGTGACGCCCGCCCGGCCCGCGGCGTCGATGGCCGCGGGGCTGCCTTCGAGGACGGCGGAGGCCCCGGTCGGGGGAGAGGCGAAGGTGACCCGGCCGCCCGCGGTCGGCTCGGCGAAGGGGCTGGCGACGGCGAGGGCGAGGGGCTCGGGGAAGGGGGTCGAGGCCGGCGTCACCTGCCGGTCGCCCGCGGCGATGGCGAGCGAGAAGCCGCGGGACTCGAAGGCGCCGATGTCGGGGGCCGAGCCCTGCGGCCGGGGGACGCCGCGCTGGTCGGCGGCCACGCCCGCGACGGGGATGGCGGCGTCGATGGCCGGGCTGCCGGGCAGCAGGGCGTGGGTGGGGGTCGGGCCGCCGTAGGCGCCCAGCGGGGCCAGCAGCGGGTCGATGTCGACCCGGTCGGTGGGGTCGAGCGCGAGGGCCGGGGCGTCGGTGAGGAGGTTGTGGCCCCGGGAGACGAGCGCGCCGCCGAGGACGGCGAGGGTCCCGCCCCCGGCGTCGCCGAAGATGCTGGAGGCGATCGTGAGGGTCGATCCCTCGCCGTCGGTCGCGATCCCGCCGCCGTCCCCCCCGGCCGAGTTGTCGGCGAGGGTGGAGGCGGTGACCGTCAGCGTCCCGGCGTTGCCGATCCCGCCGCCGCGGGCGACCCCGCCCCAGGGGCTGCCCGGGTCGATGGTGGCCGAGTTGCCGCTGAGGGTGGAGGCGGTGACCGTCAGCGTCCCGGCGTTGTCGATCCCGCCGCCGAGGCTGCTGCCGCCCATCAGGGCGTCCTGGACGTGGGCGGTATTGCCCATCAGGGTGGAGCGGGTGAGCTCGAGCGTGCCGGCGTTGCGGATCCCGCCGCCGCGGCCGCTCCCGACGAAATTGCCCCGGGCCGAGTTGCCGCTGAGGGTGGAGTCGATGACCGCCAACGTGCCGGAGTTGTCGATCCCGCCGCCGCTGCCGCTGCCGCCGACGAGCTTGTAATCACCTAAGCCGGTAGCCAGATTGCCGCTGAGGGTCGTGGCGACGACCGTCAGGGTCCCGGAGTTGTAGATCCCGCCGCCGCGACCATGGCTGCCGAGGACCTCCGACCGGCTATAGGCCGCGTTGTCGCGGACGGCGCAGTCGCGGACCGTCAGGGTCCCGGAGTTGTGGATCCCGCCGCCGCGACCATGGCTGCCGAGGACCTCCGACCGGCTATAGGCCGTGTTGCCGCGGACGGCGCAGTCGCGGACCGTCAGGGTCCCGGCGTTGTCGATGCCGCCGCCGGAGAGGGCCCAGCCGCCGGCGATCGTCAGCCCGGAGATCGTGACCACGGAGCCCTGGGGGACGGCGAAGATGCGGAACGTGGGCGTCCCCGGCTCGGCGCCGCGGGCCACCGTGAGCACCGAGGCCCCCGGGCCGGCCAGGTCGCAGGCCGAGGATAGCTCCGGCAGGGCGCCGGACAGGGCGATCGTCCCGGTGAGCGAGGGGGCGAACTCGATCGTATCCCGGGCCGGGTCGAGGTTGGCCAGCTCGATGGCCGAGCGGAGCGTGCCGGGGCCGGCGTCGGCCAGGCTGGCGACCGGGATCATGGCCAGGAGCCGGCGGGGCTCCATCGGCTCGGGCCGGGGATGGGCGGGGTGGGTGCGGCGATCGGTTCGGCCTGCTCGCCGCCGCGTCGTATTGGGGGACATCGTCGACCTCCCGTGGTCGGCGGGGCCCGGCGTCGGGCCCGGCCGCAAGGGCACATGGGGGGGATGCCGGCATGAAGAAGGCCCCGGACGCGCGGGGGTCCGCACGCCGGGGCCGCCATAGCCGGGGCCGCGCTGCCCGTCGGGAGCACGCGACCACAATGCCCAGCGTAATCGCGACACAAGCGTGCGTCAATTTCCTGGTCATCAGAACACGTTGAACTATCCATGATGGAAATCTCTTCGGCTCATGGGGCCGAATCCATGCTCGGGGGTCTCCCCAGCAGGACTCGCAGGAATTCATCGGTGACGGACTTAATCTCGAACCTCCACTGGAAGACCGCCTGATACCGGGCCAGGTACCACTCGCTCACGCCGTAGAACCGCCTCAGGAAGTCCCGGACGTGTGTCCGGATCCCCTCCTGCGTGCCGCAGTGCACCTCGCGGACCCCGTCCCCGTCGTCGTCCCGCGCCCAGGTGGACTTCGGCCCCCAATGGTCCACCGTCACGCGCACCCGCCCCATCCGGGGCAAGCCGTTGTACCCCTTCCACTCGTCGGTGTCGACCACCGTCCCCTCCAACGTCGCGCAGTCGATGACCTCCTCCAACTCCGCCGCGTTGGCGTGACCCAGGACCTCCGAGCGGAATTCACCCGACCGCCGCCCGACCACGCCGGCGATCGGCGGGCGGTCATCGGCGAAGGTGCCGTGCCCGCGGCGGCGATTGGCCCGCCGCCGCGGCGGGTCGGCCGGGTCGCGATGCGGGATGCCTTTCTTCCCCCGCGTCCTGATCCATCTCGTCGGCCTCGACCACGGCGTCATCCAGCGGGTTGCGGTCCAGCCCGAGCCGGGCGTTGTCCTGGAGCCGGCGCCGCAGCTCCAGCAGGTGCTTGCGGTCGCAGCCCGGCTCGCGCGCCATCCGGGCGGTGGGCTCGCCCGTGGCGACGCCGTGGAGGATCAGCAGCAGTTGGCCGGGGCGGCGGTGCGTCCCCTGCAGGGCGGCCCCGGTCCAGGCGTTGAAGACCCGGCCGCGATGACCGCACTGGTACTCCAGGACCGGCTCCCGGTGGCGGCTGCGGATGCCCAGCCGCTCCCGTCGGCCGCACCTGGGGCAGGCCAACCCCCCGGGGTGCAGCAGTTCGACCAGCTTGCGGTAGCAGGCGTCCTCGTCCAGGAAGTCGATCAGGGGGAGGTCCATGGCGGGGCCCTCCGCGTGATGCGACGGATCTCCCTCGATGCGAACGCCTTCGGAAACGGTCGTCAAGATGCCGGGCACGGATTCGGCCCCATGAGCCAATCTCTTCTGTATAGATGATTCGGCGATGGCAATCGGGTTCGGATGCCGGGGCACTCCGAGCGAGCCAGAGTGCCGCTCTCGGGTTTGCCCCGCCGGCGGGCCCTGTCCCGGTGAGCCGACTGACCGGAACTGGCTGCGTCCTCCGCCCCCATCCACGCAAGCGGGCCCGAAGGGCTGAAAACCCAGGGAAATCGGGGCTGTCGCATCAGCCGATTTTATCAACTCCGATTCATTTTGCCCTGGAATCAAGGAGTGCTGAATCTGTCTGCACGATGACAAAACCGCTGACGGCGCAAGGAGAACCGCCCAGGTCCCCGTCAACGGGGCGCCCGGGCGGCTCGCTTCCAGCCCGAGGAGACGCACCGCCAGCGCGATCGGAGGTGCGGTCGCCGGCCACCGACGTCCCTGCCACTTCTCGCAAGCAGCCCGACCAGCTCGGAGCGATCAGGGTGATGAGATCGGCCTCGCCCTGCCCGGCGATCGGCCGTCGGCCCTGCCCCGCCGGGAGACTCGACGCCAGGATGGAGATGATAGTGGGACGCTCGTCGATCCGAAGCCCTGGCGAGGCATCAGGACCATGAACCTCATCCTCGAGGCCCTCCGCAGCCTCGGTGATCATCTCCGACGCCCGGTGGCCGACACGCCCGGCGACCCGGATGCCCCGCCGGCTCCCGGGCCCCGGCCCCCCGTCCCGCGCGAGCTGGCCGGCCGCTGGATCGCCTGGTCGGCCGACGGGCGACGCATCGTCGCCTCGGGCACCACCCTCGACGAGGCCCGTCGCCGGGCCGGAGAGGCGACCTCCGAACGCGTCTCCTTCGAGCGTCTCGGCTCGGCCCCCCCAACCGAGCCCGCGCGCCCGACCCGCTGATGCGCTTCGGCTACCAGCCTTTCGAGGCCCAGCCGACCCCGGCGGACCCCTCCCCGGTCATCTACCGCCCCGCCGTGCTGGTCCGGGTCCGCGGCCTGCCCGGCGAGCTGGACCTGTGGGGCATCCTCGACACCGGTGCCGTCGAGTGCGTGCTGCCGTTCGAGGTGTACGAGGCGGTCGAGGCGGCTCGGCGGGGCGACGACGTCGGGAACCTGGTCGACGCCGGCGGTCGCCATCGGGTCCTGGAGTACGGGACGGTGGGGGTGGAGGTGGCCATCAAGGGTCGTCCACTGCGGTGGTCGGCCAAGGTGGCTTTCGACCGGGGTCGGGCGGACGAGGCGTCGTGGGGTCACCTCGGCTTCCTGCAGTACTTCAACGCGACGTTCAATGGCCCGGAACGACACGTGACGCTCCGGCCGCGCGGCGACCGGCCGCCGCCGATCCTGGGCCGTTGAGCAGCCCAATGCGGCGGCCCGATGCCCATGCAACTGCCGAGGCCTTCGGTCGCCTCAATCGCCTGCACTTTCTGCCTCGATTGACGCAACGCCAGGCCGGGCGGCTGGATGAGCCGCGGCTCGTCTGCCGCCCCGAGCGGCGTCCCCGGCGAGCCCGTGCGAAAATCCGACCGACCCATGGAGACGATCAGCTCCGGGTCTCACTCTAAGGGGATTGAAAGGACAAAACTCTTCCGTATCCTGAGACCTTCGCACCAGGAGATCAAGGAGATACGCAGATGCGGCCCAGCCCCGAGATGATCCCCGTCCTCATCGATGCCGCCAAGGCCCTCAAGGGCAGTCCGAAGCGAGTCTTCATGGCCAAGACCGTCGCAGCGATGGGGCGGGGTGGACAACGCTGGGCCCAGGAGCATCTCGGCTGGTGCCGGGAGACCATCCGCAAGGGCACGCACGAACTCCGCTCGGGCATGACCTGCGTGGACGCCTTCTCGGCCCGCCGTCGCAAGCCCGCCGAGGAGCACTTGCCCCGACTCCTCGATGACATCCGCAGCATCGCCGACGGGCAGAGCCAGGCCGACCCCAAGTTCCAGACCAAGGGGCTCTTCACCCGGATCAGTGCCGCCGAGGTCCGACGCCAGTTGATCGCCACGAAGGGCTACACCGACGAGGAGTTGCCCACCCAGCAGACCATCAACACCAAGCTGAACCTGCTGGGCTATCGCCTCTCCAGGGTGGCCAAGTGCCGCCCCCAAAAAGAGTCCCGCAGACCGATGCCATCTTCGATCAACTGAAGGCGGTCAACCCCGAGGCGGATCGGGCCAGGGGCACCCTGCGGCTCTCGATCGACGCCAAGGCGACGGTGCATGTCGGCCCCTTCTCACGGCGGGGCCGGAGCCGGACCGGCACGAAGGCGGCGGATCACGACTTCAAGCCCGTGGCGACGCTGACCCCCTTCGGCATCTTCCTGCCCGAGCACGACGACCTGTGGCTGTACATGGCCCGGTCGAAGGTCACCAGCGACTTCATCGCCGATCGCCTGGAGCAATGGTGGGAGGGCGTCCGCCTGCGGTTCCTGCGGGTCAAGACGCTGGTGATCAACCTGGACAACGGCCCGGAGAACCACAGCCGGCGGAGCCAGTTCCTCAAGCGGATCGTGGCCTTCGCCCGCAAGTATCGCCTGGTGGTGCAGTTGGCGTACTACCCGCCGTACCACAGCAAGTACAACCCGATCGAGCGGTGCTGGGGCGTGCTGGAGATGCACTGGAACGGGTCGCTGCTGGACTCGGTGGAGGCGGTGTTGGGATTCGCCCGATCGATGACCTGGAAGCGGAAGCACCCGGTGGTCAGCCTGGTGGAGACGACCTACGCCAAGGGGGTCAGGCTGAAGCCCGAGGAGATGGAGGCGTTGGAGGCCGAGGTGATCCGCCTGCCGTCGCTTGAGAAGTGGTTCGTGAAGATCCCTCGTAAGCGAGGCAGGCCACGGAAGACGTAGCTTCTTTCTGGTGCCTAAGAGGATATGGGAGATGAAATCGTCGGGATCGACGACGGGACCGGTGAGCAGGTCCGGCGGGCTGCCGCCGGCGACGAGGCCGCCCTGTGCGCCCTGCTCGACGCGCACCGCGATCGCCTCAAGCGTATGGTCCGCCTCCGGCTCAGCCGCCGGCTGGCCGGCCGCGTCGACGACTCGGACGTCCTCCAGGAGGCGTTCGCCGAGGTCGCCCGCCGGCTGCCCGAGTACGCCCGGGAGCCTCGGCTGCCGCCGTCCCTCTGGCTGCGGCATCTGACGGCCCTGAAGCTGGCCGAGGTGCACCGCCGCCACCTGGGCACGCAGCTGCGCGACGCTGACCGCGAGGTCACCCTGCACCGCGGCGGCCTGCCCCCGGCCGACGGCGCCACGTTGGCGGCCCAGCTGCTGGGCACGCTGTCGACGCCCTCGCAGGCGGCGATCAAGGCCGAGACGCGCCTGCTGGTGCAGGAGGCGCTCAACGCCATGGACATGGTCGACCGCGAGGTCCTGGCCCTGAAGCACTTCGAGCAGCTCAGCACGGCGGAGGTCGCGAAGGTGCTCGGCCTTTCCAAGGCGGGGGCCGGAAGCCGCTACATCCGGGCGATCAGGCGCCTACGCGCAATCCTGGAGCAGATCCCCGGCTTCGATGCGTTCTGATGCCCGAAGACGACGGGGGATCGGCCCCGTCGGGTAGAGGAGGCGACGATGGCGATGTCCGGCTCAGAGTCGCGGTCGGCGGCGGTGCTGGGGCTGGCCGAGGAGTTCCTCGACCGCTACCGCCGGGGCGAACGGCCCCCGCTCCGGGAGTACATCGAGCGCCATCCCGAACTGGCCGCCGAGATCCGCGAGGTGTTCCCGGCCGTGGCCCTGATGGAGAAGGTCGCCATCGCCGACGACTCGCTCGCCGGCGACCCGACCGGCGACGCGCCGGCCCGGGCGGCGGAGGCGCCGGAGCGGCTGGGCGACTACCGAGTCCTGCGCGAGGTGGGCCGGGGTGGCATGGGCGTCGTCTACGAGGCCGAGCAGGAGAGCCTCGGCCGCCGCGTCGCCCTGAAGGTGCTGGCGTCGCCGACGCAGGCCGACCCCCAGCAGGTCCTGCGGTTCCGCCGCGAGGCCCGCTCGGCGGCGAAGCTGCACCACACCAACATCGTCCCGGTCTTCGGCGTCGGCGAGGAGGCGGGGCGGCAATACTACGTCATGCAGTTCATCACCGGCCTGGGGCTGGACGAGGTGCTCGACGAGCTGAAGCGGCTGCGATCGCGGGGGGCCGGCGCCGAGCCGGCCGGCGCCGGGCCGCCCACCCGGGCGGGGAAGTCGGCGGCCGAGGTCGCCCGCTCGCTGCTGACCGGGTCGCCCGATCCCGCGGGGGTGACGGCGACGGCATCGGGGGCGGCCGGGAGGACGGCGGCGTCCCCCGAGGCGGCTGGGGGCGGGGGCGGTTCCTCCTCGGTCACCCTGCCGGGCGAGGCTGACCTCTCGACGGCCGCCGAGTCGGCCCGGCGGTACGCCCGCAGCGTCGCCCGGATCGGCGAGCAGGTCGCCGAGGCGCTCGACTACGCCCACGCCCAGGGGACGCTGCACCGGGACATCAAGCCCAGCAACCTGCTGCTCGACGCCCGGGGGGGCGTCTGGGTGACCGACTTCGGCCTGGCCAAGGCGGCCGGCGACGACGACCTGACGCACACCGGCGACCTCGTGGGCACGCCCCGCTACATGGCCCCCGAGCGCTTCGCCGGCCGCTGCGACGCCCGCGCCGACGTCTATGCCCTGGGCCTGACGCTCTACGAGCTGCTCGCCCTCCGCCCGGCCTTCCCGGGCGCCGACCGGCATGACCTTATCCGCCGGATCACCCAGGAGGGGCCGCCCCGGCTCCGCCGGCTCGACCCGGCGGTGCCGCGCGACCTGGCGACGATCGTGCACAAGGCGATCGAGCGGGACCCGGCCCACCGCTACGCGGCTGCCGGGTCGATGGCCGAGGATCTGCGCCGCTTCCTCGAGGGCCGCCCGATCCGCGCCCGGCGCGTGCCGGCCCCCGAGCGGCTGGCGCGCTGGGCCCGACGCAACCCGTGGCTCGCGGGCATGGCCGCCGCCGTCCTCGTCCTGCTGGTGGCGATCGACGTCGTCGCCTTCGCCCTCACGCGTCGGGTGCAGGCGGAGGCCCGGCGGGCCGAGGAGACGGCGCGTCGGGAAGTGAGCCTGCGTCGGGATGTCGAGCGGCAGAAAGAGGAGCTGCTCTGGGGCAACTACGTCAACCTCGTCAACCGCGCCTACTTCGAGGTCACCCAGAACAACGTCGCCCGCGCCCGGGAGCTGCTCGATGATTGCACGGAGAACCTGCGCGACTTCGAATGGCACTGCGTCCGACGCCTCTGCCACCTCGCGGCCGGCACCCTCGGCGAGGCCGAGCAGTACGTCATGGGCCTCGCCTTCGCCCCAGACGGCTCGTGGTTCGTCTCGGCGGATGGGGACCAGTTCGAGCCGGGCCACGACGACCGGGCCTCGCTCGCGGTATGCGACGCCCGGTCGGGGGCGGTCCTGAGATCGATCGAGGTCAAGGGCTCGATCCGACGGGTCGCCGTCAGCCCCGACGGCCGCCGCATCGCCTACGCCGTGGGCTTCGGCAACGCCTCAAGGCCGGCCGCGGGCGACCCGACCGGCCGGGTGGTCGTCTGCGAGGCTGAGACGCTCGAGACCCGCTGGGACGCGCCGTCGCCCGAGGGCACCTGGGCCACGGACCTGGCGATCGATCCCGAGGGGAGATGGCTGCTCGTCGGCCATGCCCCCGCGGACTACCCGGATGACCCGTCTCCGGGCGGGGCGTCCCGCTACGACCTGGTCACGGGGGAGGCGACGCCGGGGTTCGCGGCCGATGTCGGCCGCGGCGTGACGGCCGTCGCCATCGGCCCCGACCGGCTGACCGTCGCCCTGGCGGGGCGCGGGTTCGTGGAGATCTGCGACGCGACGACCGGCGAGCGACTCCACGTGCTGGAGCCGGCGCCCGACCGATGGGTCAACGCCCTGGCCTTCAGCCCCGACGGCACCATCCTCGCGGCGGGCGGGTTCGATCGGACGACCCGGCTCTGGGAGGTCGCGTCGCGACGCCTGCTCGCGGAGGTCCCCGGCGAGGGGGGCTTCATCCAGGACCTCGCGTTCAGCCCCGACGGCCGATGGCTCGCCTCGGCCAGCGAGTCCAACGCGGTCGGCCTGATCGACGTGGCGTCCCGCCTTCGCGTGGACGAGTTCCGGGGGCACACCGCGTATGTCCTCTGCCTGGCCTGGCACCCCCGGTCCGACGCGCTGATCTCGGGGGGATGCGACCGGACGATCCTGTCGTGGGACCTAGTCACGAGCCGTCCGATCGTCAAGCCCGTCTCCGGCTGGGTGGCCCTTACCGGCTTCGACCCCACCTCCCCCCACTCCCGGATCGTCACCCAGACGCCGACCGAGGCGATGAACGACACGTTCACGCTCTGGGATCCGATCGACGGCTCGCCGATCGGCCCGGCACCGATCGGCGAGCCGGCCGGGCCGGTCGCCGGCACGGCGGAGGATCACGTCGGTGTCGCCTTCTTCGATCGAGAGGGCCGGCTGATCGCCTCACGCAACGGCTTCCACGCGATCACGATCCGAGAGGCCGGGACGAACCGGGTGGTCGGCCGGATTGTCGGGCCGGATGATGTGGAGATCGGCCCGGCGACCTTCGCGCACGGCGGGCGGTCGCTCATCACGACGTCGAAGGACGGCACCGTCGCCAGTTGGGACATCGCCACCGGCGAGCGCCACTGGGACACGGAGCTTGCAGGCTTCGCCCACGTCATCCCGTCCCCCGATGGCAGGCGCCTGGTCGCGTCCTCCTGGGAGGTGGGGAGGGGGTTCCTCCACATCCTGGACGCCCGGGACGGCGCGGTCATCCGGACCCTGCTGGACCGGCCGGGCGAGTTGCATGGGATCCCCGCCTTCAGCCCCGACGGCCGCCGGCTCGCCGTGGGCGACTGGGCGCACGAACGCAAGGCGATCCGGATCTTCGACCTGGAGACGGGCGCCTCCACCGACCTGGAGGGCCACACCGCGGACGTGTACCACGTCGCCTTCAGCCCCGACGGCCGCCGCCTGGCCTCGGCCAGCATGGACCGAACTGTCACCCTCTGGGACCTCGGCCGCCGCGAGCCGGTCTTCGCCCTGCGCGGCCACACGGCCGGGCCCTTCAACGTCGCCTTCAGCCCCGACGGCCAGCTCCTGGCCTCCACCGGCTTCGACCTGACCGTCCGCATCTGGGACGCCCGCCCGCCGGGTTGAGCACCCCGTGCCCGACGTCCCGCCGAGCCCGGCGGGCCACCCGCCGAAGGACCCGGGCCGGGGAGCCACGCCCGGATTGGTCGGGATCGTCGGAGGCCACCGGCGGGGCCCCGGCCCGACCATGGCGGGCATCCCGCGGACTCTCGGGAACCGGGCCGAGATCGCAGCGCTCGGCGAGGGCGTCCTGGCCCGGATTGATGGTTTTGGAGTGCGTGATCCGCCCGCAAAGACTCGGGCGGGCCCGACTGCCCCGCTCCCCCGTCGGACCCGAACCGTCGGATCTCCTCAGCCGGACCGGCATCGGCGGCCGACCTCCGACCCATCGGAGGGCTCCGGAAGGCGCAGCGAGTGCGTCCCCGGCGCCTGAAGGCGAAGGAGAACCCCCCGATCGCCCCGGTGGACGCCGTGGGTCGGGCCGTCGTGGACGGCCGCGGGGCCACCCCCGACCCGACCCGGGGCCCCGCCTCCATCGGCGGCCGTCGATGGGGTGCGCCCTGGCACCGGCTCGCGCGGCCTCGTATCATCCCACCTCGGCAGATCGCCTCGACGACACGGCCGGGGGTCGCCCCGAGCCGCCACGCCGGCCGCGGGGCGGCGGTGTCGGGCGCGGTCGTCGCCGACGGCCGGGGAAAGGGGTGCACGCGGTGGAGACCTGGCTCAAGCGCGGCGCAGAGCCGGCCGAGGCGGCCCGGGCGGATGCCGAGGTCCGCCAGGCCGTCGCCCGCATCCTCGACGACGTCGCCCGCCGCGGGGACGCGGCCGTGCGCGAGCTGTCCGCCCGGCTCGACGGCTGGGACCGCGACGACTACCGGCTGACGCCCTCCGAGGTCGAGGGCTGCCTGGCCCGGCTCGGCCGTCGTGACCTGGACGACATCGCCTTCGCCCAGGAGCAGATCCGCACCTTCGCCCGTTATCAGCGGGAGGCCCTGCGCGACCTGGAGGTCGAGACCCTGCCCGGCGTCGTCCTCGGCCACAAGAACATCCCGGTCGGCTCGGCGGGCTGCTACGTGCCGGGCGGCACGTACCCGATGGTGGCCTCGGCCCACATGTCGGTCGTCACGGCCAAGGTGGCCGGCGTCGGGCGGGTGGTCACCTGCGCCCCGCCGTACCGGGGGGCGCCGGCGGCGGCGATCGTCGCGGCCCAGCACCTGGCCGGCGCCGACGAGATCTACTGCCTCGGCGGCGTGCAGGCGGTCGCGGCGATGGCCCTGGGGACGCAGGCCATCGCCCCGGTCGACCTGCTGGTCGGACCCGGCAACGCGTACGTCGCCGAGGCCAAGCGGCAGCTCTTCGGCCGCGTGGGCATCGACCTGCTGGCCGGCCCGACCGAGACCCTGGTGATCGCCGACGAGACGGTGGATGCGGAGCTGTGCGCCACCGACCTGCTGGGCCAGGCCGAGCACGGCCCCGAGTCGCCGGCCGTCCTGCTGACGACCTCCGAGCCGCTGGCCCGCGCGACGATCGCCGAGGTGGATCGGCTGCTCACGATCCTCCCCACGGCGGCCATGGCCCGGCAGGCCTGGGAGCGGCACGGGGCCGTCTGCGTGGCCGACAGCGACGCGGAGCTGGTGCGCATCGCCGACCGGATCGCCTCGGAGCACGTGCAGGTGATGACCCGCGACCCGGGCTACTTCCTGGAGCACCTGCGCAACTACGGGGCCCTGTTCCTCGGCCCGCGGACCAACGTGGCCTACGGCGACAAGGTGATCGGCACCAACCACACGCTGCCGACGCGGCGGGCGGCGCGGTACACCGGCGGGCTGTGGGTGGGCAAGTTCCTGAAGACTTGCACCTACCAGCGGGTGGAGAGCGACGCGGCGTCGGCGTTGGTGGGCGGCTACTGCTCGCGGCTCTGCGCCCTGGAGGGCTTCGTCGGGCACGCCGAGCAGGCCAACATCCGCGTGCGGCGCTACGGCGGCCGTGACGTGCCGTACGGCGGCGTGGTCGCGGCCGGCGAGACCGGGCCCGACTGACCTCGGACCGGACCTTGTGGAGGGGGCAGACGCCATGATCGCCGGCGGACCACGGCTGGAGACGATGCACTTCGGGCCCGAGGGGCGCGTGCCCAACAGCCGCTTCCCCGTGCTGCTGTACCGGGGGGCGGTGGGTCCCGAGCCGGGCGGGGACCTGGCCGACGAGCTGGAGGCGAGGTTCCGGCGGCACGACTGGCTGAACAACTGGCGCGAGCTGGGCGTCTACGATTACCCGCACTACCACTCGACGACCCACGAGGCGCTGGGGATGGCGCGGGGGCGGATCACGCTGCGGCTGGGCGGCGCGGGCGGCGTGGTGGTGGAGCTGGAGGCGGGCGACGTGCTGGTGCTGCCGGCCGGGACGTCGCACACGCGGCTGGGGAACACGGCCGACTCGTGGATGGTGGGCGGCTACCCCGAGGGGCGGGACTGGGACCTGATCCGCGACGAGGAGGTGGGCGAGGCGGAGGCGCGGGCGGCGTTGAAGCTGATCGGCAGCCTGCCGATCCCGGCGCGGGACCCGGTGACGGGCGGGCCGATGGCGGCCTGGCGCGAGGCGCCGCGGACGCACGGCATCCCGTCCTGACGCCCCGGCCCTCGGCCCCGCCGGCCGGTGGGTCTAAAAAATCGCTGCTTATCACGGATTTGGGGGATGGAAGCGGATGTCCATGTCAGCCCGTCCGACAGCGGCTATGCTGAGGGTCACGGATCTCCGCCTCGTGAGCCATCAGCAGGGACGACGCCATGCCGGCAGCCGACCCCACGTCCCCGCCCCTCCGGGGACAGAAGGCCATCTGTATCCCCCGCGCCCCGCAGAAGTATGAGCAGATCGCAGGCGATGCCGAGCGGTTCCGGGAGTATCTGGGCCAGCAGATCGAAGCCCATCCGGAACTGTTCCCATCCGAGATCCGGCGGGGCTACCGCATGAAGGACACCTACACCTCCCGCAAGGCCGGCTGGAGGCTCCGGCGGATCGACCTCCGCGACGGCCAGAGCTCCCTGGTCCGACCGTCGTTCTTGATGCCGTAGCTGACCGCCCACACCGAGGACGTGCAGGCCCCCCTTTTCTCCGCAAGTTCGCCGTCCCTGACTGGGCCCTGACCGAGGTCTTCGGGCGGGGCCCGATGTACTGGCATCGCCTGGGACGCACGCTTGGCCGATCCGGCCTGGTGGGGGCCACGGTCAAGGGACCGGAGCGGTTGCCCGGTCATCTGGTCGCCGACGAGAAGCACACGACCTTGGCCGGCGAGGAGGTCTACCTGGCGGCCACCGCCGGCGGCGGGTGCTGCCTGGGCCTGGCGTTGGCCGAGAAGGCGGATCAGGACGAGTTGACGAGGGCCTACGGCGTGTCCCGGGATGGGGTCCGGGGCCTGGACCCGGAGTACCGGCCCCGGACGGTCAACACCGACGGCTGGGCCGCCACGCAGGCGGCCTGGCGGGCGTTGTTCCAGGGGGCGACGATCATCCTCTGCTTCCTCCATGCGTCCCTGGAGATCCGGGAGCGGGCCAAGCACCTGAAGGAGACCTTCGATGCCCTCCGGGGGCGGGTCTGGGGTGCGTATCACGCCCCGGATGCCCGCACCTTCTCGCAACGGCTTCGCCGGCTGCGGGAGGGGGCCCCGAAGCACATCGACAAGCCGATCGTGCGGGAGAAGGTGCTGTCACTGTGCGAGGAGCGCGAGGCGTTCGCCCTGGCCTACGCCCATCCCGGCTGCCCTCGGACGAGCAACCCGGTGGACCGGCTGTTGCGACGGCTCGACTGCCACCTGTCCTGCACGCAGCAACTGCACGGCAAATCGGCAGCGGCTGAGCAGGGGTTGCGAGGTTGGGCGTTGATCCACAACTTCGCCCCGATGTGCCCTTGGACGGTCCGAGAGACCCCCGAGTTGAGGAGCCCGGCGGAACGGCTCAACGGGAAGCGGTATCACCCCGACTGGCTCCAGAACCTGCTGATCTCGGCCTCACTCGGAGGGGATCGCAGGGCTCCCCGAAATCCGTGATAAGCAGAAAAATCGGGCGGCAGGGCCGGGCCCGGGGATCGCCCCCGGGCCCGGCGACCGCGGTCAGTGGGGCATCGGGCCGTCGGCGTCCCCGCCCTCGCCCGGCTCGGCCCCGCCCAGCAGCAGGCCGTGCCCGGCCGCGAAGAAGCCCAGGCCCCCGACGACCAGCCCGAACCGCCGAGCCCGCAGGCCCCCGGCCCGATCGACGGCGGTGACGAGGTCGAACCGCACGTCCGATCGCCCCCAACGGCCATAGGGGCCGTCCAGCGACTCCAGCCGGTGGCGGGAGACCACACCGTATTCCGAGCTCTTGTAGTAGTCGCGGGCCTGCTCAGGTGGGATGAATTCGTAGAGCAGCGGTCGCGCCGCCCGGGGCACGGGGACGCGGTCGAAGGGGGAGGCCCTGTAGCTCGCCCGGAGCGCAGCGTCGAGCCGCTCCTGTCGATCGCCGAAGAAGAACCAGCGCCGGAGCTTGCCGATGTCCGTGTTGACCACGCGCAGGCCGTAGGCGTCCCGTTGCCCCGGGTGCCGCCGGGTCGGGGGATCTCAAGGCGCGTCGCGAAGACCCCCAGCGCGGCCAGCGTGTCGACCACTCCGTCGCGCAGGGCGGCCGAGACGCTCGCCGCCGAAACCTGGATCGTGCCGCTCCCATAGCCCCAGCCCGAGCCATCACCGGCCATGTAAGCGGCGACCAGCCCCTCGACGAACGACCGGCCGTGGCCCAGCAGCTCGGGGGGCAGCCGCTTGCGGTGCGAGCCGCGGCCGATGGTCCCCTCCAGCCACTCGCGGGCCGGGTGGTCGGTGACGTAGACGCGGCCCTGGGTCCGGTACCCGTCCAGGTCGAGCCGGGCGTAGAGGTCGAGGAACTCCCGGGCGCGGTCGTCGGGGGCGACGGCGATGCGGACGACGCCGGGGACCTTGGGGCAGTCCCCCTCGGCGGCGTAGAGGCCGGCGAGGCAGCCGTAGTCGAACTCCTCGGGGTCGGGCTCGTCCTCCGGCGGCAAGGTCGGCCGGACGACCATCAGCCGGTTCCCGCCGGGGACGAGCCGGTCGGCCCGGGTGGCGTCGGGCCGGGCGTCGGGCCCCATGACGGCCACGGGCTGCTCGGGCCCGACGACAAGCATGCGCCCGGAGAGGGTGCGGATGCGGAGCAGCCCGCCGCGCTCGGGGGGCTGCTCCCGGATGCCGAGCACCGGCGCGAAGCAGGAGGCCCAGTCGATCTCGTCGAGGGAGACGATGGCGTCCCCCAGCCGGTGCTGGTAGATGGCAACGGGTCCCGACCCGTGCCGTCCTCCCGGTCGGTGGTAAAGGAGACGTCGAGATGGTCGAAGCCGCCCCCGCCGGCCTCGTCGTCGGCGATGACGCGCCCCAGGTGGTCGTTCAGGGCCACGGCCTCGGGCCGGGTGGCATGGAAGTTCAGGGCGGAGACGTGCGGGTTGAGGGCGGAGACCTTCGCGGCGCCATGGGCCACGCCCTAGGCGATCAGGTGCTTCGCCGGCAGGGCGGATTCCGCCTCTACCATCGCCGCGATGATCCGATCGTTCCACGCTCGGGTCAGGCCGGGCCGCTCATAGGGCTCGTTGCAGACCTCGTAGTAGACGTTGTCGAAGCCATTGAGCTCCCCAACGATCTTCCGCACCAGGGCCTCCTGCACCGCGAGTAGGTCCCCATCCTCTCCGGAATAGACCTCGTGCCGCCCGACGGCGCCGATGTCGTTGACGTTCTTACGGGCGTTCATCGGGCTCGCCTGCCAGAGCGCCTCGTCGTACATCGTGCGGAAGAGCACCAGCCAGACGACGATGCCGCGCCGGCCCGCCGCGCCGACGAAATCCCTGAGGCGGTCGAAGTACGCCGGGTCCCACCGGGAGAGGTCGAACTCGTTGCCGCCGTCCGCGGCGCCGGCGACGATGCCGCGGGCCCAAGGGCCGACGTAGCAGCCCGGGGCCGAGGCCAGGGTCTTGCCGGCGATCCGAAGGAGCCCAGCACCTCGTGATAGGTTCCCGAAAAGGTCCGGGTCAGGTTGACCCCGTGGGACTGGAGGACGTCGAGGTAGCGGTCGGAGTCGAAGTCGCGGCTCAGCACGGCGCCGTAGTGCTCACCCGCGGTGATGAAGACCGTCGGGCGGCCCCGGAAGAGGAAGTAGCGGGGATTCTCCGGGTAGAGCGTGATCGGCCCCTCGGCGGAAGCTGCGTCGGCGAGGAGGCTACACGCTGCCACCAGCCTTGCGGCCGGGATCGCGAGCGCGTATCGAGAGCGGGAAGGCCGAATGGGATCTGCCCCACCCCCACGTCCGGTCGGATGCATGAAAGGCCTCGCCGCTCCCGGGATCTATGACCCACGTGCTCCGGATCGCTCCAGACACGGTTTCAACCGGCCCTGCAACCGCGCACAAGGTGCGGGGGGGAGGGAACTGTCAAGAATCCGGGATCTCCCACGAGCGGGCATCCGCGGGGAGGCGATCAAGAAGGTCTTCGACCCGCCACAATTCCGGATGAAATAATCAGGACCGCTGTCGGCCTGCAACCGGGGGATCGACCATCCCCGTGCCGCCGTCGTGCCGGCCGGGGGCGGGGTGTGACATGCTCCGACGATTATCCAGGCGGGATCCAGCCCGTTCGCGGCGGGAATTCTTCCGCACGTCCATCGGCCTCACCTTGGGCCTGCTGGCAGCCGGCCCGATTTGCTCGGCCCTGTCACCCGCACGGGTGGCGGAGAAGCAGCCCGCGCGCGGGCCCTTGCACGTGCATCCCGACAACCCGCGCTACTTCATCGACGGCTCGGGCCGGGCGGTCTACCTGACCGGCTCGCACACCTGGGACAATCTGGTGGACATGGGCCGCGGCGACCCGACCGGGTCGTTCGACTTCGACGCCTACCTCGACTTCCTCGACCGCCACGGCCAGAACTTCTTCCGGCTCTGGACCTGGATTCGACGACCTGGGACACCCAGGCCAACGGGCGGCACGGCAAGGACTTCGTCCGCCACGTCGCGCCGCTGCCATGGGCCCGGACCGGGCCGGGGGAGGCCCTCGACGGCAAGCCGAAGTTCGACCTGAGCCGGTTCGACAACGCCTCCTTGAATCGCCTGCGGGCCCGGACGGGCGCGGCCGGCCGTCGCGGGATCTACGTCTCGGTGATGCTGTTCGAGGGCTGGGGGCTGATGCACGGCAACCGCGGCCGTTCCGCGCCGAAGGGCTGGGCCTGTCGCAGTCATCCCTTCCACCCCGGGAACAACGTCAACAGCATCGACGTCGGGCTGGATCCGGCCGTCCTCGGCGCCGCAATGCACAGCCTGGCCGACATGGAGGCCAACGCGCTCCAGGCCGCCTACATCCGCAAGGTCGTCGACACCGTCAACAACCGGGACAACGTGCTCTAAGAGGTCATCAACGAGGGCGGGCATCGGGAGTGGGACTGGTGGGTGGTCGAGACCGTGCGCGAGCACGAGCGGGGCAGACCCAGTCAGCACCCGATCGGGATTACCGGGCACGGCGCCGATCGGCTGGCGAGCATGCTGGCGAGCCCCGCTGACTAGATCTCCCCAGGCCGGGCCGACGGCTACGCCGAGGAGCCCCCGGCCTGGGATGGCAAGAAGGTCAGCCTGCTCAACACGGACCACATCTGGGGCGTGAACGGCAATCCGGCGTGGGTGTGGACCGCTTCGCCGAGCGGAAGATCGACGCGTCGGTTGCCGGGCGGGCGAAACACTGGACGCGTGACCCCTCCTCACCCGGGGCCTACGGGCAGTCCATCCGGGCCAACCGCAAGTCGTTCCGCAGGATCATCGGCGTCGTCGATCCGCGGCGGCCCGCGACGATGGAGCGCCTCGGCGACGACGATCGGCCCGCCCTGGTGGCCGAGTACGACACCTGCCGCATCCAGCAGGTGCGCTGGCCGGTCCTGGAAGGCGTCCACGGCGAGGGGTTGCTGCTGGAGACCGCGGGCGAGCGCTTGGCCATGTCGCCGTCCTGCCCGACGCGGACCAGACGCCGGAGCAACTGGCGGGCCTGAGCCCCGGCGTCGCAGGCGAGTCCCAGCTCGCTCGGCGGATGGTGGCCGGCGGCTTCCTCGTCGTGGTCCCGACGCTCATCAGCCGCGGCATCGAGTCCTCCGGGAATCCGGAGATCGCGATGACCATCCAGCCGCACCGCGAGCGGATCTCCCGGCAGGCCTACCACATGGGCCGGCACGTCATCGGCTACTAGTGGTCCGACACGGAAGTTTCTGGTTGTAGAGATGGCGTGATCTTGCGATCCTCCTCCGTCAAGGAGGAGGCCATGCCCAAGAAATACCACGTCGCCCTGACCGATGAGCAGCGACTGGACCTGGACGCCCGTCGCGCCGGGGCCCTGACGCTTCGCCAGCGCAACCGCGTCGACGGCCAACCTGTTCATCGCCGTCGAGCCGCTGGCCGGGCGGCGGCGCGTGACGGTGACCCAGCGGCGCACGGCGGTGGACTTCGCCGGGCAGATGCGGCGGCTGTGCGACGAGTGGTACCCCGAGGCGGAGGTGATCCGGGTGGTGCTGGACAACCTGAACACGCACGGGCCGCAGTCGCTCTTCGCCACGTCCGGCCCGGACGAGGCGTGGCGGCTGGCCCGTCGGCTGGAGTTCCACCACACGCCGAAGCACGCCAGCTGGCTGGACATGGCCGAGCTGGAGCTGTCGGTGCTCTCGCGGCAGTGCCTGTCGCGGCGGATCGCCGATGCGGCGACGCTGGCGGCCGAGGTGGCGACGTGGGAGGGGCGTCGCAATGCGATGCGGGCGAAGATCGAATGGACCTTCCGCCCCGCCGACGCCCGGGTCAAGCTCGCTCACCTCTATCCGCAGCAACAACCAGAAACTTCCGTGTCGGGCAACCAGGGTCCGTCTGACGAATCACAAGGTGTCATCATGGTGGTCTTTTCGCGGAGGACGCCGTGCGGATCCGACGCCCCTACGAGTTGACCGACGGGCAGTACGCCCGGATCGAGGACCTGCTACCGACCAACGGCCGTCGCGGCGGCCAGTGGGATGACCACCGCACCACCCTCGATGGCATCGGTCGGATCCTCCGCACCGGGGCCCGGCGGCGCGAGCCGCCCGGCCGCGACGGCAAGTGCAAGTCGGCCTACGGCCGCTTCAATCGCCGGAGCGAGGACGGGCCACTCGGCCGCGTCCGTCGCCGGCTCCACGCCCGGCCGGACCGGCTCCGGCGGCTGGACTTCGACCTGCGGTGCGTCGACGGCAGCGGCATCCGGGCCAGCCGCTCGGCGGCCGGGGCCCGGCGGCGCGTCGATGGGGAGCCGGGCGACCATGCCCTGGGCCGGTCCCGCGGCGGCTTCGGCACCAAGCCCCACCTGATCGTCGATGGCGATGGCCCGCCCCGCGCCGCGTCGATCTCGCCGGGGCAGGCCCACGAGTCGAAGCGCCTGGCGAGGCGAGCGATCGCCGACGCAACGTGGTGGAGCGGTGCATCGACTGGCTGGAGGAGAGCCGGCGGATCGGGACCCGTCACGAGAAGCCGGCGGTGAGCTTCATGGGGATGGTCAAGCCGGCCATGATCCGCCGCTGCCAGCGCCTCCTCGCTTCGTGAGACAGACCCTAGTATTACAGCGCAGGTTCTCTCGCCCTACTTTTTACGCCGCGTCGCCGCAGTTCGGCAAGCCTCCGCTTGCGGTGACTGACGGCGGCCCGCCGGTTCCGCTCGCGGCGCCACGCCGACCACCGCAGGATCTCCTCGACGTCCCACGCCCGCACCTCCAGCAAGTGCACCAGCAGGGCACGCACCTCCGGCACGCTCATCTGCGACGCTTTTCCCCCCCAGCCGCACCCGCTGGAGCACCAGGAATGCCAGGGCCAGCATCGACAACGCCGTGTGGTGATGCCAGCCGACCCAGCCCCGGGTCTCGTACTCGTCCAGGCCGCATTCCCCCTTGGCCGACTGGATGTCCTCCTCGATCGTCCACCGCGTCGCCCGGACCTGCGCCAACTTCGACAGCGGGACCTCCGCCGGGGCGTGGGAGCGGTGATACTTCAGCTCCGGCTCCTGCCCCAGCGACCGACGCACAAGCAGCCGCTCGCGCGGGCCGGGCAGGCCCCCTTCGCTGAACCAGGCCCACAGCTCGGCGTATTCGTAGACCCGCGGCCCCTGACTCCCCTCGGCCACCGTCAGCCGGCGCCAGGCCGTCGCCGGCAGGGCGGCGACCACCTCGTCGACACGCTTCGCCTCCCCGACGACCAGCGGCTGGGTGCACGGGCGTCCGCGCCTCGGCCTGGGCCGCTCCTCGGGCGGGATCACCCGCGGCTCGCCGGTCCAGACCCGGGCATCGGCCGAGCTGTCCAGCACGTACCGCTTGCCGAGTTGCCGGACGCCCTGCACGAAGGTCGGGCTGTCGCCGTAGACGCCGTCGCCGCCGACCCAGCGGAACGGCACCCCCTCGGCGACCGCGTCGGCGGCCATCGCCAGGGCCAATTCCGGCTTGGTGCGGAAGATCACGCCGGCGGGCACCCCGGCCTCCTCGCGGCGTTCGCCGTCGCCGGCCCACTCCTCGGGCAGGAACAGCCGCCGATCGAGGAAGGTGTGGCCCTTGGCCGAGCAGTAGTCGGCGAAGACGGCGACCTGGCAGTTGTCGGTCCGCCCCAGCGTGCCGGAGTACTGCCGCCTGACGCCGACGGACTTGGTCCCCTTCTTGGGGAACCCGGTCTCGGCGGCATTCCAGGCGGCGTCGTCATCGGCCAGCAGCTCCAGGACCGCGCCGCGCATCTGCCTGAGGATCGCGCCATCGGACCAGGCGCCGGTGCTGATGAAGGCTTGCAGCGAGCGCACCGGGCCGCCGCTGGTCGCCTGGGCGATGTTCTCGATGCTGCGACGCTCGCCGCCGTGGAGCAGCCCCTGGACGAAGCGGCGGGCGTGGACCTGATTCTCGTCGCGGCCGAAGAGGGGGGCGAAGCGGTCGAGGAAGCGGTCGAGTTCGGGCTTGAGGGCCAGGAGTTGGTGTTCGTCCACGAGCGATCGCCTCGGGAGGTCCGGCGGGACTCACGAATGATCGCTCTTGTACCCGAAGCCATCGCGGCGTAGAAGAGAGGACCGACCTGCGCTGTAGTATTAGGTCCTGGCCGCACTCGACTGGATTGAGCAGCGTGCGGGGCCGGATGCGAAGGTCGGCGTCGCCGGCTACGGCGAGGGCGGCTTGATCGCCTTCTACGCCGCGGCCGCCGACGAGCGGATCGACGCCGCCTTGGTCAGCGGCTAATTCGGCCCGCGGGAGCGGCTTTGGGCCGAGCCAATCGATCGCAACGTCTGGGGCCTACTCTCCGAGTCCGGCAACGCCGAGATCGCGACGCTGATCGCGCCGCGCGCCCTGGTGGTCGAGGACAGCGTCGGGCCGCGCGTCGAGGAACCGCCCGCCGTGCCCGAGGGGCGGCGCGGCGGGGCTGCAGTGGGTGGGCTCGGATGCCGACCCTGGACGAGGTCCGCGCCGAATGGGCGCGGCTCGAGGCGCTGCTGGCCGCGGGCTTCCAGCCACGCGCCCTCGTCCACGGTGACGGCGAGGCGGTGCGCAACTTCTTCGGCCCTGAGGCCGCGTGGCAGTTCGTCGAGCTCATCGGCATCCGCTCGACGCTGGTGTTACCCGAGGCGGCGTCGAGCGACCGGCGAGAAGGCTTTTCGCCGCAGGAGCGACAGCGCCGCCAGGTCCGAGTGCTGGAGGACTACGTCCAGCGCCTGCTCCGCGGCGCCGACCAGACGCGCGACGGCTTCTTCCTCGAGCACACCACGCTGATCCGCACCCTGGCCCCGCGCAGCGAGCGTTTCCGCATGTTCCGCCTCCCGGAGCAGTCCGCCGAGGTCTTCGCCCGCGAGGTCGCGCCGTTCAAGGAGGTCCTCGCCGCGGAGGTCCTCGGCCGCATCGACGACCCGGTGCTGCCGCCCGACCCGCGCTCGCGACGGGTCTACGACACACCGACGTGGAGCGGCTAAGAGGTGATGCTCGACGTGTACCCCGACGTCTTCGCCTGGGGCGTCCTGCTGGTGCCCAAGGAGATCCCGTAGGGCAAGCGGCGGCCGGTCGTCGTCTGGCAGCATGGGCGAAACCGCCTGCCCAGCGACGTGATCGAGGGGGAGCTGCCGGCCTATCGCGACTTCGCCGCCCGGCTGGAGGGCGCGGCTTCGTCACCTTCGCGCCGCACAACCTCTACCGAGGCGAGGACCTCTACCGGATGCTCAACCTCAAGGGCAACCCGGTCAAGCTCTCGATGTTCTCGAACATCACGGCGCAGCACCGTCAGATCTTCGACTGGCTCGCCACGCTGCCGTTCGGCGACCCGGGCCGGATCGCCTTCTACGGCCTGAGCTACGGGGGCGAGACGGCGGTGCGCGTGCCGCCGCTTAGTACTACTCCGTTAGCTTGGTCTTGGAGCGGGTGAGCCAGGGCCGGCAGTGCGCGCAGTCCGGCCGGCTGACCGGCGCCAGCAGCCGCTGCAACGCCCGGCGGATCGCCGGCACCGTGATCACCGGCGCTCGGCCTCCCCCTTTTTGCCCGGCCGGGATCGCCCCCGACGGGCTCGGCGTCGCTCCAGGGTGAGGAACCCGAAGGCCAACATCACCAGGCAGGCGTGATGGTGGAAGCCCCGCCACGAGCGGCCCTCGTGGTGGTCCAGCCCCAGTTCCTCCTTCATCTGCTGGTACCCGAGCTCGATGTTCCAGCCATAATGCCCTCCAAGAGCGCGATGGGGCGGCCCGGCTCGCCCTGAGCCGGGCCGCCCTCACTCTACCGTCCCGGGCGCGGCCTCGGTCTGGTCAGTTCGGCAAGCCGCCCCTTGTTCGCCCACGTCCGCGGCAGCCGGCGGAGCTCGCGCAGCCGCCGCAGCTCGGACCCGTCGGCCCAGATCACGTGGTGGCCCTGGGCGTCGCGATGCGCCGTCAACCACCCGACCCGCACCCATCGCCGCACCGTGTCTCGCGACACCCCCAGCCGACGCGCCAGCGACGACGGCCGGTATTCGTCGCGGCCGAGGCCGGCCGGGCTGCCGAAGGGCGTGCGGGCCAGCCCCAGGTGCCAGAGCAGCCGTTGCACCATCCCCCGCGTGAACCGCTCGGCCCGCTTCGGGGGACGGAACCCCTCGACGTTGAGCCGCTCGGCCATCGCCGCCGGGCTGAGCCGCTCGGCGCGCCATCCCCGCAGTCGCTCGACCAGTCGGGGGTAGTCGGCCAGGAGGTCGTACCGCTTCACCGGCCGGGACATGGCGTGCGACTCGGTCATGCCGCCGGACCAGTGGAGCGTCACATCGACCCGCTCGCTCGCCTTGTCCACGGTGACGGACACGTGGTCAATCAGGAGTCGGGCGATCCGCTGCCGCTCGGCGGGCGTCGTCGTCGTCGCCTGCCACACCGCCGGCAAGTCGCCGGCCAGCGACCGGATCGTCCGCTCGTCGTCCGGTGAGAGCCGACCGGGGGCCGACCCCCGCCACCGCTCGTGCTCGTCCTCGAGGCGCCGCTGCGCCCTCAACGCCTCCTCCCAGCGCCGCTCCAACTCGCGGCCGACCAGGCGATTCTCCGGCTCGCAGGCCTGGTACTGCCGGGCCGCGCGGTCGGCCTCGCAGCCGGCGCGTTCGAGGCGGAGCCGCCAGTGCCGGGCCAGCTCGGACCGCTCGCGCTCGACCTCGGCCACCGCCGCCAAGCTCGCCTCCAGCGCCGCCGGCTCCACCGCCGCCAGGACCCGGCCGGCGACCAGCCCGTCGAGCGCCGGCCCGGAGAGGCTCTGGCAGATCGGCTCGGCGTGGTCGGCCGCCCCGCGGGCACAGGTGTAGCTGTACCGGCCCGTCGCCCCCGAGTACCGCACGAGCATCCGCCGGCCGCACCGCCCGCACCGCAGGAGTCCGGCCAGCAGCGAGGCCCCCTGCCGCGGCGCGCCGGGGCGGTCCCGGCGGGCCCGGTTGGCCTCCAGCCGCTCCTGGTTGTCACAGAACCGCTCCCAGGTGATGTAGGCCGGCAGCCGGTCGCGGATCAGCACCAGGCACTCCTCCGGGCGGCGGACCAGCTTGCCGGTGTCGGGCCGCCCGGGCCGCTTGCGCCGCGGGTCGACCTCCCGGTGGCCGAACCGGTAGGCACCGGCGTAGGCCGGGTGGTGCAGGACGTTCGACAGCGTCGGGCGGTTCGGCCGCCGCCACTCCAACCCGCCGCGGTTGGGGCCGTGGCGGGGTCGGATCGGGATGCGGACCCCGTGGTGGACCAGGTAGCGGAGCAGGCCGTGCAGGGTACCCTCGCGGTCGAACCGGTCGAAGATCAGCCGCACGGTCGCCTGGACCTGCTCGTCGGGGTCGATCGCCCACTCGCCCGAGGCGAGGCGTACGTAGCCCAGCGGCGGGGAGCCCATCGGCTCGCCCCGGCGGGCCTTGTTGAGCCGGCCCTGGCACATCCGCTCCTTGATGACATGAAGTTCTGCCTCGTTCAACATGCCGTGCAGGCCCAGCAGGAGCCTGTCGTTGTGGTCGGCCGGGTCGTAGACGGCGTCGGCGTCGGCCAGGAGCACGCGGAAGCGGGCGCAGAGCTCGAGCAGCTGGTGCCAGTCGCGGTTGGACCGGGCCAGCCGGCTCATCTCCAGGCCGAGGATCAGCCCGACGTTGTCGAGCGCCACCTCGGCCAGCAGCCGCTGGAACCCGGGCCGGCCCTCGATCGACTGGCCGCTCTTGCCCAGGTCGTCGTCGATCGTGGTGACGCGGTCCCGTGGCCACCCGAGGGCGACGGCGCGGTCGGCCAGGGCGTACTGCCGGTCGGTGGACTCGCGGTGGTCGAGCACCTGCTGGGGTGTGGATTGGCGGACGTAGACGAAGGCCGCCCGGTCGAGATGCCAGGGCCGGAGCTTGGGCGAGCGGGTTGCGTCACTCATGGCCGGCCTCCTCGCTTCGGGTGGCCGCCAGGAGCCTGGCGAGGAGTTGGCCGAGCAGGTCGCGGAGCTGTCGCTGCCGGTCGGCCGGCAGGCGGGCCCAGATCGTCGGTGCGACCGTCGGCGGTGGGCAGGGCGCCGTCGTCAGGCGCGGGGGGGAGCGTTGTGACGGGGGGCGACGGACATGCGATGTCTCCCGATGCCGAGGTCAGGTGATGTCGGCACCACGCCGCCAGCTCAAGCAGCGCGGCGGCGCTGATCGTAACCGCCGCCGGGGGTGCTGCACCACCGGTCGCTTGAGGTGCAGTCTGCTTGGCACGTCTCCACCGGCCAGCGACTCCGCCACAGGCGCACCGCGCGGATCCGGCTGGTATCGGCCGGGAGGTTGCTGAAGGCGTACTTCAGCTTGCCGTCGGCCTGCTCCTCGATCAGCAGCCAGATCGGCTCCGCCCCGGCGCAATCGCCTGTCGCCCATCCCTGGCCCGGCCAAACGCGCAGCCAGGCGAATCGGCCCCACATCGGGCCCTTGGTCCCCTCCCGCCACGTCACCTTCCGGCGCGGCGTCCGCGCCGCCAGCTCCTTCAGGCCCACCGGCCGGGGCGAGCCCTCGGCCAGGCGACGCCGCTTCTGCGGCCGCCCGCCCGTCCCGGCCTTGGGCTCGTCCCACCTCGGCTCCTCGGTGAAGACCAGCATCTCGTCGGTCACGCCGACGACGTAGTGCAGGCCCCGCTCGGCCAGGCCGTCGCGGAACGGGCCCGAGACGCCGTAGCCGCTGTCGGCCACGACGAGCCCGCCCGGCAGCCCTTCGGCGCGGATGCGGTCGAGCAACTCCAGGGCGATCTGACCCTTGGTCAGCGACCGCCGCTCGGCCTCGGGCACCTTGGCCTTATCCAGTCGCTTCGGGTCGGCCAGCCAGCCCTCCGGGAGGTAGAGCCGCATGTTCAGCGGGTAGTGCCCCCTCGGGGCGACGTAGTGGACGCTGACGGCGCACTGGCAGTTGGCCTTCTTGCCCAGGGCGCCGCAGTACTGCCGCTGCACGCCGACGGAGTGCGTGCCCTGCTTGGGGAAGGTGGTGTCATCGATCACGAAGATGCCGGCCGGGTCGGCGAACTTCGCCGCCATCGTGGCCCGGTAGCGGCTCAGGACCGCTTGCTCGTCCCAGGTGCTCTGGCCGAGGAACTGCTGCAGGGCCTGGTCGGGGTCGGCGACGTCGAGCCCCTCCGACAGGGGGACGCGGGCGGCCATCGGCTCGACGCTCTTGCGGTCCCCGTCCTGGACCAGGCCGCGGAGGTAGACGCCGCACCAGGCGGCCTGGCGGGGCCGGTTGAAGTCGGCGCGGAAGGAGGCGGCATACGCGGCGAGGCGGTCGAGGACGTCGGGGTTTAAGTCGGGGGTGTAGGTCCGGTTCATACCCTCGGTACGAACCGCAGCAGTCGATCGTTCGTATGATTTAACGGAGTAGCATTAGAAGCCCTGACAAAACCGGGTGAATCACATCACATCCTGGTGGAGGATACGGAAGCAGATGACACAGGCCGCCAGGGTCGTCCAGGCGTCCTGGATCACCCCCAGCCGGTCGTACCGCACCCGCATCCGCCGCAGGCCCTTGATCCAGCCGATCGTCCGCTCCACCACCCAGCGGACCTTGCCCAGCCCGCTGCCGTGCGGTGTCCGACGCTTGGCGATGTGCGGCTCGATGCCTATCCAACGCAGTAACGCCCTCGTCCCCTCGCTGTCGTAGCCCCGGTCGGCATACAGGTCATCCGGCAACTGCTTCGGCCTGCCCGGTTTGCCGGCGACGCTCGGGAAGTCGAGCACCAGCGGGATGATCTGGCGGTGGTCGCTCTCGTTGGCCCCGGCGGTGCGGATCGCCAGCGGCACTCCGGTGCGACTGACCATCACCGTGTGCTTCGTGCCCTTCCTGCTGCGGTCGACGGGGCTCGGGCCGGTCGCCTCGCCGCCGCCGAAGGCCCGCACCGTCACGCCGTCGACGACCACCGTGTCGGTCTCCAGCTTGCCAGCCTTGCGGAGCAGCCTCAGCAGGTCGGCATGGAGGCGGTCCCAGATGCCGGCCTCCTCCCAGGCCCGCAGCCGGCGATGGGCGGTGCGACCTGAGCAGCCGAGTTCCTGCGGGACATCCTCCCAGCGATTGCCGGTGGCCAGGACGAACCAGATGACACGCAGGGCGACCCGGTGCCCGATCGGCGGACGCCCGCCGTAGGGGCCGATGGCCGGTTCCGGCGGCAGGTGGTGGGCAACCAGATCGAAGAACTCGTCCGGCATGTGGGCGCTCGCCATGGTGGTGTCTCCTTCGGTTCGGAGGAAAACAGCACCAGGGCGCAAACTCCATGCCACACGGTTTTGTCAGGGCTTCTTATCTGTCGATCTGCTCGGGCGACTTCAACGACTCGACGGGCAAGGTCGCTTCGACCGACAGCGACTACAGCTTCATGTTCACCATAGAGTGTGAGTTTACCTACTTCAACATGAGTAATACGTTCAACTGCGCGGAATTGGCGTACTTGATGGTGCCCCGGCCGTTCATAGTCGATCGCGGCCACCACGAAGGCCTCGCCCCCGACGAGTGGGTGGCGGTGGAGTACGCGATGGTGCGATGGGTCTACGACAACCTCGGGCTCTCCGACCGGACAGCCATCGAGTTCTTCAATGGCGGCCACACGATCAACGGTGAGGGCACGTTCGACTAACTCTACCGCCACCTGGACTGGCCGAGACCGACAGGCGAGCGCCGAGGCGACGCGGCCGTCGAAGGACGCGGCGCACCGGACGTGCCGTGAGGCGACTCGTCCTCCTCGGGCCAGCGGCCAGCGGCTTCAGGACGCTCCCTGCGACCATCGCGGCCCGGTTTGTGATCGAACGGCCCGGTCGCCTCGTGAACAATGGGGAGGATCCCGACGTTCGCCCGTGACCCCGGACGCGGGATGGTGTTCCTCCAGACTCGCCCTGCCCGCAGGACAGGACCCATGCCCCGGACGCTCGCCTCTCCGTCCTCCGTGCCCGCGCTGCCGCCCGGGCCCACGTCGCCGACCTGGTGGCAGCTCGTCCGCTTCGCGGGCGACCCGCTCGGGCTGCTCGAGGAGTGCCACCGCCGCTTCGGCGACGCCTTCACGCTGGACATCGCCGGCAACGGCCGCTTCGTCATGCTCTCCGACCCGGAGGCCGTCCGCGAGGTCTTCCGCGCCGACCCGGACGTGCTCCACTCGGGCGAAGCTAATGAGCTGTTCACAGCGACGGTCGGCCGGCACTCGGTGCTGGTGCTCGACGAGGTCCCGCACGCCCGGCAGCGCCGCGTCCTGGTCCCGCCGCTCAAGGGCGAGCGGATGCGGGCCTTCTTCGACGCCATGCGGCTGGAGACGCTCGAGGCCATCCGGGCCTGGCCGCCCGGTTCGCCGTTCCCCGCCCTGCCGGAGATGCGGCGGATCACGCTGCGGGTCATCCTCCGCACGGCGATGGGCCTGGCCCCCGGCCCGGAGATGGACCGCTTCGAGCGAAAGATGGAGCGATTCCTCTCCAACGGCCGCCAGCGGTACGCCCTGGTGATGATGACCGTCGTCCCGATCCAACGGCTGAGCGGGTCGCGGTGGGTGCCGCTGTTCCGGCAGCTCGCCGACCTCGACGACGACCTCTACGCCTTCATCGCCGCCCGGCGGAGGGGCGAGCGAGCTTCGGGCGGCGCGAACGTGCTCGACGACCTGCTCGCGGCGACGCACGAGGACGGCTCGCCGCTGGCGGACCGCGAGGTCCGCGACGCGCTGATCACGATCCTGATCGCCGGCCACGACACGACCGCCCTGGCGCTGGCCTGGGCGCTGGTCGACCTCGTGCCGCGCCCGGAGGTCGTCGATCGCATCGGCGACGAGCTGCGTCGGGTCACCGGCGGCGGGCCGCCCGGGGCCGAGCAGCTGCCGGCGCTGGAGTACCTCGACGCGGCGATCCGCGAGAGCCTGCGGCACAGCCCGGTGGTCCCCTTCGTGGTGCGCAAGGCCGTGCGGCCGTTCTCGGCGGGCGGGCGGGAGTACCCGCCCGGCGTGGTCCTCTGCCCGTGCTCCTACCTGGTCCACCGCCGCGAGGAGCTCTACCCCGAGCCGGAGCAGTTCCGCCCGGAACGGTTCCTGGGGCGGAAGTACGGTCCGCACGAGTGGTTCCCCTTCGGGGGCGGCAACCGGGTCTGCCTGGGAATGCCGTTCGCGCTCTACGAGATGAAGGTCCTGCTCGCCACGCTCTTCGGCCGGGTGCGGCTGGCCCGCCCCGCCGGGGCGCGGTCGCGGGCCAGGCGGTACGGGCTGGTGCTCGGGCCCGACGACGGGGCGCAGGTGGTCGTCGAGGGGTCGATCACGCCCCCCTGATCCGCCGCGAGGGCCGATCGCTCGCGGGCGGCCGACGACGACGGGGCCGAGGAGGTCGTGCGGCTACGGTGCCTGCTCGCCCGAGATCGCGGAGACGAAGTCGTCCAGGTCGAAGACGAACCCGAAGGCGAGCGCCACGCGCCACAGGCCGATCTCCTTGCACAGCTCGCCCCGGGCCGTCTCCTTGTTCTCGACCGCCGTCACCGCCTGGCGGATCGCGGAGCATATCAGGCCGCGCCTCGACATGTCCAGCATCCCGCCCGGCGACATGAGCAGGCACCAATTGATCGCGAAGCCGGCATAGATCAGGTGGTTGATCCCGTGGTGCTTGCAGAGGGCGAAGAGCTGGTGCCCGTCCTCGGCGACCCCCTCGTCCCCCCGTGGCCGGGCCTGCGGCGCGAAGTCGAGCGCGGCGAATCCGCGACGCACGTCCTCCTCGTTGTGCGGGCCCACGTACACGCTCCCCGAGCGGAACTCTCGGAGGCGCCGGAGGGTCTCGTCGGCGACGATCTGCTCCGGCGGCGCCGGCGACGGGCCCGCGAGCTCCACGGCCCTCCGATACCCGGGAAGGGACCGGTAGTAGTCGCCGCCGCCCACGACGTGGAAGAGGCGGAAGCCCTCCCGGCGCACCGCACCCAGCAGCCGGGGGAAGACCGTCCGGCAGATGGCCTCGGCGCGGGGGATGTATTCCACGGCCCAGTACCAGCCCGGGTATTGATCACGCGTCCCGCAGTCCCAGGCGTGCATGACGACGAGCGCCGTGCGGTCCCACGCCAGGTCGATCGGCTCGCGCTTCCAGCCGCCGTACCCTTCTGCGGGCACGCCGAGGCCGGGGTCGGCGTCGAACTGCTGGTAGTAGTGCGCGGGGAGGCAGACCGCCCGCGGGCTCCCGTCCCTGGCCGCTTCGCGCCCCGGCTCCGCGGGCGCAATCCCGTCCGCCCGGGCCGAGAGGACGTCGACCCGCCCGCTCCCCAGGACAGACAGGGCTCCGGCCCGGAGGAGGTCGCGACGTCCGCTGCGCCGCACCTCGCGTGGGCGGTCCTCCGACTGTGGCATGGTCAGCATCTCCTCTCCGGCCGACGCGGGGACGGGCCACCGCGATCGGGCGGGTGCGAGCTCGGGTCCATCGTGTCGGTGACGTGCCTCAGGCCGAGTAGTGCGACGCCACCTTCCGCACGGCCGCCGCGACTCCTCGGATGTACGCCTCGTCCATCCCCTCGTGGATCGCCACGCGGACGCCGGACTCGAGGATCGCCTCGGCCTCCGGGCAGGAGACCGCCTCGTAGTCCATCGTCGTCAGCCCCAGCTCCTTCACGGGCCATCGCCCGGCGAAGAAGCCGTGCTCCCGGAAGACCGGGTTCCCGTAGAGCGGCAATGGGATGTAGCCGGCCGTCGCGGGCACGCCCTCGGCGACCAGCGCCCGGACGAACTCCGCCCGGTCGCATCGCATCGCCCCCGGGCGGAGGCGGAACATGGAGAACCAGTAGGTGCAGCGGTCGTCGGCGCGGACCGCGTGCGGCTCGATCCCGGGCAGGCCCGCGATCCCCTCGGTGAGCAGGTCGCCCAGGCGCGCCCGCCTCGCCGCGATCCCCTCCAGGCGCGTGAGCTGCGCCGAGGCGACCGCCGCTTGCGGCTCGCTCATGCGGTAGTTCGTGGCGAACGATTCGAAGAGTCCGCTCGAGCCGAGGCGGTCGAAGCCCTTGTCGCCGAAGCGCTGGAGCCGGGGGCCATAACGCTCTTCGTTCGAGGCCACGACGCCGCCGTCCCCGCAGGTGACGTGCTTGGAGTCCTGGAGCGAGAAGCAGGCGATGTGCCCGATCGTGCCGATCGGACGCCCGCGATACCGAGCCCCCCAGGCCTGGGCGCAGTCCTCGATGAGGGCCAGGCCATGCTCGTCGGCCAGGGCCTTCAGGGCGTCCAGGTCGCACGGGTTGCCGGCGAGGTGGACGGCGATGATCGCCCGGGTCCTGGGGGTGATCCGCCTTGCTACGTCCTCGGGGTCGAGGTTGTAGGTGTTCCGCCCCAGGTCGGCGAAGACCGGGACGGCCTGCTGGTAGAGGACGCCGATGACGGTGCCGATGTCGGTCACGGGGCTGGTGATCACCTCGTCGCCGGGCGCGATGCCGGCGGCGGCGACGGCGATGTGCAGCGCCGCGGTGCCCGAGGAGCATGTCATGACGTACTCCAGCGGGCAGGCCTCGCGGAATCGCTCGACCAGGAGCCCCGTCTGCGGCCCCTTCCAGTAGAAGAGCGAGTCCTGCCCGAGCATCGCCTCCAGCCGCTCGCGCTCGGGCTCGCCCCAGCGTCGGGGCCTCGGCGGCGACTCGCGCACGGCCTTCGGGCCGCCGTCGATGGCCAGGCGCCCGTCGGGGGCCGGGTCGTCCCCGGCCTCCTGGCCGCGAAGGGTATTCGCGCCCAGGGCCCCCGACGAGGCGGCGAGGAAGTGGCGTCGCGAGAGATGGCCCCTGGGGGTCATGGCCGGGCTCCGGTTCCGTGCGGGTGATCCGTCTCCATCGACAACCTCTCCTCCCGGGAGGCGGGATTCAAGGGCTCGCCGGGAGCAGCCGCCGCACGTTCCCGTGCCGCACCGCCTGGAGCTGCGACGGCGAAAGGTCCGACTCCCGGAGCTTCAGCGGCGCCGCCTCGAAGTAGAAGAACGGCGCGTGCGACCCGAAGAGGACCCGCTCGAGCGGGACCTCGTCGAGGAGGCGCGCCACGCCGCCGACGCCTTCGAGCGTGGCGATCTCCACCGACACGTCGCCGGCCCGCAGCAGCGCGCCGAGCCGCTCCCCGCCCAGGGTGCGCAGCGCGTTGAGCAGCAGCAGCCGGGCGCCCGGAATCCGCGGGACCAGGCCGGCGAGCGGCCCCGGTTCCACCGGCGGCACCCGGAGCATCGGGTGCATCATCCGCTCGTCCTCCATGGCCAGGGCGATGGCCACGATCAGGCGGCGCCCCGAGGCGAGCTCGAGTAGCCGGGCGAACTCGGGGTCGTCCAGCGCGTAGCCGTGGTAGTTCGGGTGGAGGCGGATGCCCGGCATGCCGTGCTCCTCGACGCAGCGCCGCAGGTCCTCCTCCCAGTCGGGGAGCATCGGGTTGACCGATCCGAAGGGGACCAGGCGGACGCCCTCCTGTTGGCGGCAGGCGTCGGCCAGGCAGGCGTTCACGGCGGCCAGATCCTTGTGGAGCAGGCCGTCGAGGCTCCCGGACCAGGCCTCGGCCACGCCGTTCGCGCGGAGCCTCGCGGCGAGCTCCCCGATCTCGTCGCCGCGCACCCGGCGGGCGGGCCAGTGCCCCAGGTTGACGTTCACGTCGACGATCGGGCCGGTCACGGGTGCACCCCCTTCGCCTCGAGGATCGGCCCCAGGAGGCGACGGAGGTTGCCCCCGAGGATCAGCCGCCTCGCCTCCTCGGGGATGTCGGCTCCCTGCACCTTGGCGAGCTGCGAGGCGAAGCTCCGGCCTCCCGCGTCGCTGCCGTAGAGGACGCGCCCGGCGCCCAGCTCGCGCACTGCCATCTCGGTGATGCCGGCCACCGGGTCGCCGCCGGCCAGGTCCACGGCGACGTTCCGGTGGGCCCGGACGGCCCGGATGCCCTGCTCCCAGTCGCCGCCGGTGTGGCCGCAGATGAGCGTGGCGTCCGGGTGCCGTGCCGCCAGCGCCGCAAGCTCCATGGGCGTCGATTCACCGGGGAGGTTCCCCGTCGCTTTGATCCAGGTGTGCTGGAAGACCACGGCATTGAGCTCGGTGGCGCGGCGGACGATCGGGTCGAGCTCCGGGGCGTCCGCCCGCCGGGCGACCCAGAGCTTGACGCCGACCATCGGCCCGTCGCGGATGCAGCGGTCGATCTCGGCGAGGCTCGCCTCGAGGTGGTTCGGGTTGACGTAGGCGAAGCCGAAGGCCCGGTCGTGCCAGTGGCTGAGGGCCTGGAGCACCTCGTCGTTCTGCCGTCGGAAGTCGTCGGGGGACGGGTCGTAGGACCAGCTCATGCCCATGTACACGCAGAGTCGGGCGATGCCCATGCGGTCGGCGTACTCGATGAGCCGGGCCATGCGCTCGTCGGGCGTGCGCCCCGGGACACCGGAGAGGTGGCAGTGCAGGTCCCAGATCTCCACGGGCCGTCCCCTCTCGCAACGCTCGGCGGATTGCAGGTCTCTCGTCGGTCAGCTGCCCATGATCGTCGATTCGCCGCCTCCATCAAGCCTCCTGCCCGGGAGGGCCGTTCCCTGCTGCATGCGGACGTCCGGGGATCCGGCACGCTCGTTGCCGTGTCGGGAGGGAAGGTCGGGGCACCGCCGGCACGGGGCGGCGGGCCGCCTCGCCGGCCGGTCGCCCACCAGACCCGGCCCGTGGTGGCGTCCCGGGGCTCGGGGAACCGGCGCCAGGACACGGTTTCCCCGGGGGCCGGCCCCGGGGCGGAGCGGCCTTGAAGGACGGGATCGGCTCGATTCCAATTGCGGCTGTGGGTCGAATGGGGAAGGCCGTCGAGTCGAACGACCCTCATCGGGCACATCCGGGACCATGACCCGGACGGGCACCGCGTTCGCGACCCTTCGCGAGCGGCGAGCCCGTCGATCCAGCGGAGGAACATCCATGCGACGCAGGACACTGATCGGCGGCCTGGTCGGAGGGTTCGGCGCCGCGCTGGGCGGCCGGGCGATCCGCGCCCAGCAGCCCGCCCCCGAGGCCGGCGAGATCCCGAAGCGTGCCTTCGGCAAGACCGGAGTCGAGCTCACCGTCATCGGCCTGGCCAGCGGCCGCTTCCCGCTCATCGCCTCCGATGAGGAGGCGATCGCGCTGACCCGCCGCGCCGTGGAGCTCGGCATCAACTACTTCGACACGGCGCACAGCTACTGGGGCGGCCACTCCGAGGAGATCTACGGCAAGGTCCTCCCGGCAGTCCGCCAGCAAGTCTTCCTCACCACCAAGTCCACCCAGCGCACGCGCCGGGAGGCCGAGGCGGAGCTGGACCTCTCGCTGAGGCGGCTCGGGACCGACTACGTGGACCTCTGGCAGGTCCACGGCATCCGGAACCGGGGGGAGGTCGAGCAGGTCTTCGCGCCGGGCGGGGCGATCGAGGCGTTCGAGGCCGCGAAGAAGGCGGGCAAGTGCCGCTTCATCGGCTTCACCGGCCATTCCGACCCCGAGGCCCACCTGGCGATGCTCCGGGCCTACGACCGGTGGGACTCGATCCTGATGCCCCTGCACGTCGCCGACCCGCACTTCATGAGCTTCGAGCGGCAGGTGCTGCCCGTGGCGGTGGAGCGCGGCATGGGCATCCAGGGGATGAAGAACCTCGCCAACGCCAAGCTGCTCCAGGGCTTCAGCGTGAAGGAGTGCCTGAGCTACGTCCTGAGCCTGCCGATCCACTGCACGGCCGTCGGCTGCACGACGATCGGCCAGCTCGAGGACGACGTCCGGATCGCCCAGGCGCTCGAGCCGCTCGATGACCAGCGGATGGCGGCCCTCCGCCAGCGGGCCGAGGGCCTCCAGGGGCCGCAGCTCGAGGACTGGAAGGAGGAGCCGACGAAGGTGGGCCTGCTTGAGCGGCCCAGGTACCGGGGCGGGTGATGCCTCGTCCGACTCGGGAGGCCGCCCCAGGAACGCGCCGATGGAGCTGCGTCGCATCGACGAGCACCTCGTCGAGCTGTACCAGGCGCCGGCGCCGCACTGGGGCCTGGAGAGCTGCATGTAGAGTGTGTCAGCCCAATAGAGTGTGTCAGCCCAAGTGGCACAGAGCCTCGGTAAGGAATCAGCCTCCTTCAGGGGTGCGATGATGACGACCTGGAGGACGAACCATGAGCGGGAACGGGAAGCGGCGGTCGTGGACCGCCGCGGAGAAGCTGCGGATCGTGCTGAACGGCATGGAACCGAACGTCGAGGTCTCCGACCTCTGCCGACGCGAGGGGCTCAACCCGATCCAGTTCTACGCCTGGAAGAAACAGTTGCTCGGGTCGGCGGCCCGCGTGTTCGAGGACCGCAGGGGTCGACCCAATGACCAGGAGCAGCGTCGCGAGGCCGAGGTCCAGCGGCTCAAGAGCGTGATCGCCGAGATCACCGCCGAGAACCTCCACCCGAAAGAGGGGCGCTCGGGCGAGAGGACCTCGGCCGGCTGCCGGCCGAGCTTCAGGAGCGGGTCCACGAGGAGGCCGAGCGGGCGAAGTTTCGCGGCGGCTGGCCGGTCGAGAAGAGCCTCGGCGTGGGGATCGCGCCGCGGAGCTACGATCGCTGACTCAAGGAGGGAGCCTGGGCCAGGCAGCGGGCCGCCGCGCCGCCCCCCGTGGTATCGCCGTACGAGGCCCTCTCCGAGGAGAAGAAGGCGGTGGTCGACTACGTCCGCAAGCACCCCGAGCTGCGGCATCGGGAACCGGCCCGGAGGTTGGCCGACGAGGAAGCGGCGTCCCTGAGCCCACCGGAGGTCTCCCGCATCCTGAAGCAGGCGAACCTGGTCTGCTTCTGGCGGCGGTCCAACAAGAAAAAGGCCGTCGAGGAGCGGGCGACCCGGCCCGATCAACGCTGGCGCACCGACCTGATGCACGAGCACGTCGGGGGCCGGGTCGACGACTCTGTGGCATTCCTGGACGAGTACTCCCGCTTCATCGTGCACCACGAGATGCTGCTGGGGATGGACGGCCCGACGGTGAGCCTGGCGGCCCTGAAGGCGATCGAGACGTAGTCCAGAGGGCCCGACGGCACGCCGACAATGACGCCCGAGATTCGCTCGGACGAGGGGAGCGGAACCGGCAACTGCATCGAGGGTCTCGCCACTCGAAGGGGGGGAGGATGTGACTTCCGGCCGAGACCCATTTGTGCCAATTCGACTGATACGCTACAGTTGTTCAACAACAATCCTCAGCCCACGGCAAGGGGAGAGACATGACATGAACCGGACGATCCTCGGACTGGTCCTGACGACGTCACTGGCCTCCGGTGGGGTGGCGACGGCCCTCGCGTCGGAGCCCGAGGGAACGTCGGAGACCTTCTTCGAGCTCAAGGTTCGGCCGGTGCTCGCCGGCACGTGCGTGAAGTGCCACGGCGAGGCGAAGGATAGCGGCGGCCTCCGCCTCGATTCGCGCGAGGCCATCCTCGCCGGGGGCGACAGCGGGCCGGCCGTCATCCCGGGCGACCCGGAGGGGAGCACGCTCGTCCTGGCCATCAGCCACACCGACGAATTGCTGAAAATGCCCCCTTCGGGTCCCCTCCCCCGCGCCGTCCGGGACGACCTGGAGGCCTGGATCGCCGCCGGTGCGCCGTGGCCGGAGGACGACGCGTCCCGGCCGATCGAAGGTCAGGCCCACTGGGCCTTCGGGCCGATCCGGCCCGTCACTCCCACCGAGGACCCGACCGGCTGGGCCGAAGGGCCGATCGACCGGCTGATCGCCGCGAAGCACCGGGAACGCGGGCTGTCTCCCGTGGCGCGGGCCGACCGCCGGGCCCTGATCCGCCGGGCGTACTTCGACCTGATCGGCCTGCCCCCCGAGCCCGGCAGGATCGAGGCGTTCGTCGCCGACGGTCGCCCCGACGCCTTCGAACGCCTGGTCGACGAACTGCTCGCCTCGCCCCGCTACGGTGAGCGGTGGGGGCGGTACTGGCTCGACCTCGCCCGCTATGCCGACACGGCCGGCGACAACTCCGACTACCCGATCCGCGAGGCGTACCTCTACCGCGACTACGTCATCGACGCCTTCAACGACGACGTCCCCTACGACCGCTTCCTCCACGAGCAGCTCGCCGGCGACATCCTGGCCGCCGACGACCTGGGAGGCGACTACGCCCGCCGCGTGATCGCCACCGGGTTCATCGCGCAGGCCAAGCGGATCGGCACGCAGAAGCTCGAGGACATGCACCTGATCATCGAGGACACCCTGAACACGACCGGCCAGGCCGTGCTCGGGATGTCGCTGCGCTGTGCCCGCTGCCACGACCACAAGTTCGAACCGATCTCCGCGCGCGACTACTACGCCCTCTACGGGTTCTTCGCCGGCACCCTGTACCCCTTCGCCGGGGCGGAGGAGGAGACCCGGCCGAGCGAGTTCGCGCCGTTGGTGCCGCCGGACCGCCTGCAAGGTTACTCGGCGCAGCACGCCGAGGCGATCGACCGACTCAGGGCCGAGCGGGCCGAGGTCGAGGCCGAGGCGACCGAGACGCTGCGCGATCTCGGCCTGACCCTCTCCGTGGAGGAGTTCGTCGCCGGCGAGGCCAAGCCCCTGGACCTGGCCACCCGCGGCCGGCGGGTCGAGCCCACCGACCCGATCGGGAGGGCCCGGTTCCGACTCACCCGGGCCACCCAGGCGCTGGACCGGCGGCATCGGCGGCTCGATTCCGAGATCGAGCAGCTCCAGAAGGCCGGCCCGGAGGTCATGGCGCCGAAGGCCTACGCCGTCCGCGACGGCGAGCCGACCGACGTGAGGCTCCAGATCGGCGGCGACCCGCAAAACCTCGGCGTCGAGGTGCCCCGCGGCGTGCCGGAGGTCCTCGACCCCTCCGGGACGATCGACCTGCCCGAGGCCGGGAGCGGCCGGCTCGCGCTGGCGAGGTGGCTCACCGACGGGCCTCCCCGAGATCTGGTCGCCCGGGTGATGGTCAACCGGATCTGGCAGCACCACTTCGGCAAGCCGATCGTGCCGACGCCCTCGGACTTCGGCCTCCGGGGCATCCCGCCGACCCACCCCGAGTTGCTCGACTGGCTGGCCGCCGACTTCGTCGCCTCGGGCTGGTCGGTCAAGGCGATGCACCGGCGGATCATGCTCTCGGAGACCTACCGGCTCTCGTCCGAGCACGACTCGGTGAACGAGGCGATCGATACCGGCAACGCCTGGTATTGGCGGTCCGACCGCCGGCCGCTCGACGCCGAGGCCCTGCGCGACAGCCTGCTCGCCTTGGGCGGCAACCTGCGGGGCGGCCGCCCCGGCCCCCACCCGTTCCCGCCCGTGGGGACCTGGACGTTCACGGCGCATCACCAGTTCAACGACACGTCCTACCCGTCAGAGCACCGCAGCGTCTACCTGATGGTGCAGCGGCTCCACAAGCACCCCTACCTCTCGCTGTTCAACGGGCCGGACACGAGCGCCACGGTCGCCACGCGAGACAGCTCCACGGTCGCCCTGCAGGCCCTCTACCTGCTGAACAACCCCTTCGTCCACGAGCAGGCGGCGCGGTTCGCGGGCCGCCTGATCTCCGACGAGCCCGACCCGTCCGGTCGCCTGGACCTGGCCTATCTCCGGGCCTTCGGCCGGGGCCCGACGGCGGCCGAGCGGGCCCGCGCCGGCCGGTTCCTGTCGCGGTACGAAGGGGCCCTCGCCGCCGAGGGTCGCCCCGACGGGGTTCTCGAACCCGAAGCCTGGGCCGCGCTGGCCCGCGCGCTGGTCGCCTCGAACGAATTCTTCCACGTGGACTGAAGCTCGACCGAAGGAGGGCTTTCCCCATGGCCGCGGAAATACTGAACCGCCGGGCCCTGCTCCGCCGGGCCTCGGCCTTCGCCACGGCCGGAGGGCTGGGCCTCCATCGCCGGCTCTCGATCGCCGCCGCGGCCAACTCGGCCCACCCGCTCGCCCCGAGGCCGGGCCACTTCCCGGCCAGGGCGAAGCACCTGATCATGTTCTTCATGACCGGCGGCCTCTCGCACCTCGACACCTTCGACTACAAGCCGAAACTCCAGGCCGACCACGACCGGGAGGTCGGCGAGGGCAGCCAGAGGCGCAGGGTGCTGGCCTCGCCGTACGCGTTCCGCCCGCGGGGCGAGTGCGGCAAGATGGTCAGCGAGCTGTTCGAGCACGTCGGCGGGGTCGTCGACGAGTTCTGCTTCCTGCACACCGTCCACGGCGACTCGGCCGGCCACTCGGCCGCTACGCTGGGCGTGCATACCGGCTCGGTCACGATCCCGATGCCGAGCATCGGCTCGTGGGTCAGCTACGGCCTCGGGACGCGGAACACCAACCTGCCGTCGTTCGTCGTGCTCGCGGCCAAGGAGCCGTACAACGCCTACCAGTGCTGGGACGCGAACTTCCTGCCCGGCTATCACAAGGGCGTGCGGATCATCCCCGGCCCCGACCCGATGCCCGACGTCAGGAGCCCGGTGGCCTCGGTCAGCCGGCAGGAGCTCGAGGGCCTGATGCTCCGCGACCTGAACGAGGCCCACCTCACGAGCCGCGACGGCGACACCGTGCTGGCCTCGCGGATGACCACGTTCGACACCGCCTACGGCCTGATGCGCGAGGCGCCCGAGGCCTTCGACATCTCCCGCGAGTCGACGGCGACCCTCGACCTCTACGGCGCGAGCGCCGGCGACCCGACCTCGTTCGGCGCCCAGTGCCTGGTCGCCCGACGCCTGGTCGAGCGGGGCGTCCGGGTCGTCGAGCTGTTCGACGTCGGCTCGAATACCAACTGGGACAGCCACAACGACATCGAGGACCACCGGGCCCTCTCGCGCAACGTCGACCGGCCGATCGCCGGCCTCGTGGCCGACCTGAAGCGTCGCGGGCTGCTCGACGAGACGCTGATCGTCGGCTGCTCCGAGTTCGGCCGCACCCCCTGGCAGGACCTCACGCCGCGCGGCCGGGGCCACCACAGCCGCTGCTTCACCTGCTTCCTCGTCGGCGGCGGCGTCAAGGGCGGCTCCAGCCACGGCGTCTCCGACGAGTACGGCGCCACCCCGGCCGAGGACCCGGTCCACGTCCACGACCTCCACGCCACGGTCCTCCACCTGATGGGCCTCGACCATACCCGCCTGACCTACCGCTACTCGGGCCGCGACTTCCGGCTCACCGACGTCCACGGCGAGGTGGTCCGCGACGTGATCGCCTGAGGCGAGGTCGCCGGATGACCGGAGGCCGCCCACCTCACGCGACCAATCCACGGATGGGGCGTGCGGAGATCCTCAGGCTGGTCGACCCGCCGGGGGCGCGGCAGGTCACCCGACGCAGGCGACGCCCAGCCCGAAGCGGTTCCCGGCAACCACAGCGAAGGGGGTGGGGCTCTGGGGGCGGGAACTGGGGCCTCCGTTCATGCGTCCAGGATCCTTGGTTTCAGGCCACCGGGCCGGGGCGGAGCCCGATACGGACCCGCCCGCCGGAGGTCGGTCCACCACGCCGAGCCCCCTGCCCCGCCATGATCGGGGACGTCCCGGCCGGAAAATCTCCGAGCCGGACCGACGCGGCATCGGCCCGGATGGGCTCAGTCGGGGCGATCGGCCAGCTCTTCTCGGGCCCAGCGCCCGACCTCGGACCGCCAGGCCCGGGAGGGAAGCGTGTCGGCCTTCGCGAGCTGGGCCATCGCGTCGTCGACCCGCAGCCGGGGGATGTGCCGGGATCGGTCGTGCGCCGCGTAGCGGCCGTCGGGCCCGAGGTGCAGGATTCGGAGCCGCTCGCCGTCATGCCGCCACAGCTCGGGGACGCCCAGGCCGGCGTAAAGCTGCTCGACGTCGACCTCCGGCGGGCTGATCTCGACCTCGATCGCCAGGTCCGGCGGCGGCAAGGCCTTCAGGTCGAGCTGCCCGCGGCCGAGCGTGGCCGCCGGGCCGGTGAAGAAGAAGCAGGCGTCGGCTTCCTTGCTCCGGCCCAGCCCCAGCCGACGCCAGGTCGTCGTCCGCAGGGGGCGGCAGTCCAGCCCCAGCGCGTCGGCGACCATCTTGACCAAGTCCGAGAGCAGCTCGGCCAGGTCGTCGTGCTCGGGGGAGGGGCTCATCAGCTCCAGGTCTCCATCGAGCCAGGCCAGCCGGGGGGTCGGGTCGTCTCCGCGGGACGCGGCGATCGCCTCGTACAGCTCGGGGCCGATGCCGGTCAGGAGGATGCGGCGCTCGCCGGGGCCGTCGCGCCGCGGCGGCCGGACTTCGGGCGTCCGGGATGTCGTCGTGCTCATGCGATGGCTCCGTCGGCGGCGCGCGGCGGCCGGGGGTCGGGCTGGTTCTCCGGCAGCGAGCGATCGAGCGGCTCCCGGCGATGGCTCCGGCCGCCTGGCGACGGCGATCCATCTCGCAGCTTGCCCGTGGAAGGCACATTTGTCCAGACCCATGCGGCCGCCTCGGCCGCGTTGACCTCCGACGCGATCCGTCCGCGGCCCACCCCCGGGCAGGCCGGAGGTTGAGCCCCCCGGCACCCCGGTCTATGCTCGACGCCGAGGCGGCGACCGGTCGCCGTCGCCTCACCCACCTCGTCCAGGCACCCGGAGGCGGCATCATGGGGCCCCTGCTCTTGCTCGCGCTGCTGGCCCACGCCCCCGCGGGGGCGCAAGCCGACGACTCGATCCCCGCTTCGTCCAACGTCCCGGGTGCCGCTTACCCCCGCGTCCACACCGACGGCCGGGTCAGCTTCCGGTTGCGGGCCCCCGAGGCGACGAGCGTCCGCGTGCAGCCCGGCGGCGCGGACAACGGCCTGGGCCCCGGCCCCTTCGACATGCGACGCGACGCCGAGGGCACCTGGGCCGTCACCACGCCGCCGGCGGTGCCTGGGTTCCACTACTACTGGCTGGTGGTCGACGGCGTGGCGGTCAACGACCCGGGCAGCGAGACGTACTTCGGCTGGGGGCGGCCGACCAGCGGGGTCGAAGTCCCCGAGCCGGGGGTCGACTTCTACGACGCCCGAGACGTCCCGCACGGCGAGGTGCGCGCCCTGTGGTATCACTCCGAGGTCACCGGGACCGTCCGGCGGGCCCTCGTCTACACCCCGCCGGGCTATGACGACGAGCCGGATCGCCGCTACCCGGTGCTCTACCTCCAGCACGGGGCGGGCGAGGACGAGCGGGCGTGGACGGCCCAGGGGCGGGCGAACTTCATCCTGGACAACCTGCTGGCCGAGGGCCGGGCGGAGCCGATGCTGCTGGTCATGGAGCGCGGCTATGCCGAGGCGGCCAGGGGAGGCGACCGGCCGGCCTCCACCCGCCCCGATCCGGTCGGGTTCGAGGCGGTGCTGCTGGGGGAGCTGATCCCGCTGGTCGACGCGACCTACCGGACGGGGGCCGAGCGGGAGCACCGTGCGCTGGCTGGGCTGTCGATGGGGGCGCGGCAGGCGTTGACGATCGGGCTGGGCCACCGGGAGGAGTTCGCCTGGATCGGGGCGATGAGCCCGCCGCCGGTGGAGGGGTTCGACGTGGAGACGGCCTATGGCGGGGCGTTCGGGGAGCCGGGGGCGTTCAACACGCAGATGCGGCTGCTGTGGCTGGGAGCGGGGACGGGGGAGGAGCGGTTCGTCGCCGGGGTTCGGACGATGTGCGAGGGGCTGGAACGGCAGGGGATCGAGCACGTGGTCTATGAGTCGGCCGGGACGGCGCACGAGTGGCAGACGTGGCGTCGGAGCCTGCACGAGCTGGCCCCCCTGCTCTTCGGCGACTGAGGCGTCGGCCCCGGGTCGGCCTCAGCCGGTCGGGTCGATGGGAGTTTTCCCGCCGGTGCGCCGCGGCCCGACGGCATCCCGGGCGCGCCGCGGGCTCGCATGCGGGGTAGCCCCTGGACGGGCCCCGGTCGGGCGGATCGAATGGTGGGCGTCCGGGTCGAAGGCGGCGCCACCCGGTCCGGCGGCCCGGGCCCACGCCGGCCGTCGCCCGCCCCGCCGCCCCGCGGAGCCCCTCCATGCAGCTCTGCCTCTTCTCGGTCAGCTATGCCGGCCTCTGGGGCCAGCACCGCCTGGACCTGCCGGAGTTCATCGCCCGGGCGGCGCGACTGGGCTACGACGCGGTGATGCTCATGGGCAAGCGTCCCCACCTCTCCCCCCTGGACGCCACGCCGGCGCGGGTCGCCGAGCTGCGGGAGGCCCTGGACCGGCACCGCATCCGTTGCGCGGCCCTGGGCGGTTACACCGACCTGGCCGGCGTCGGCGCCGCGGAGGTGCCCGCCCTGGAGATGCAGATCGCCTACGCCGAGGCGCTGGCGCGGCTGGCCGAGGGGCTGGGGGCCGGCGTCGTCCGGCTGTTCACCGCCTACGAGGTCGCCGGGACGGGGGCCCAGGAGCTGTGGCCGCGCGTCGTGGGGGCGCTCCAGGAGATCTGCGACCGCGCCGCCCCCCACGGCGTCACGATCGCCGTGCAGAACCACCACGACCTGGGGGTGCACACCGACGCGCTGCTGGAGCTGCTGCACGACGTCGGGCGGCCCAACTGCAAGCTGGGCTTCGACGCCTGGTCGCCGGCGCTGCGGGGCGAGGATTTGTACGAGGCGGCGCGGAGGGCGGCGCCGCACGCGGTGCTGACGACCAACGCCGATTACATCCGGCTGCCGCGGTATCGCTACCGTCCGGAGCTGGTCAACTACGAGGCGTCGGGCCCCGAGTGGGTGCGGGCGGTGCCCTTCGGGGAGGGGTTCATCGACTACCCGGCGTTCTTCCGAGGGCTGCGGGACGGTGGGTTCGAGGGGGTGGCCAATTACGAGATGTGCTCGCCGGTCCGGGGTGGCGGGAGCGTGGAGAACCTCGATGCCTACGCGGCCGGCTACGTGCGGTGGATGGACGAGCACGTGCTGAGGGGCTGAGGCAGCGAAACTGCTCGAAGTGGTCGAGGCGAAGGGGGGCCGCCGAGCAGCCGATGACCCCGAACAATTCGCGTCGTGAGGGTCCACTCATTTCTAATAATTCCAGGTCGTGAGATGGCGTGGTCGTGGGCCGGGTTCCTCCGGGGGTGATGACATCGTGTCGCATCCCCACGCCCGGGCCGTCCTGCGACCCAGGGACGCTGCCCGTCCGGCACGACTCAACGCGACTCGACACGCCGGCGGCCGACCGAGGCGTCGCGTGGCTCCGGGTCAATCTGGGCGACCTTCGCGAGCGTCGGGTTCGGGACCCTTGAGCCCCGACTTGCCGGCGATCAAGTACGCGCCCAGGACATTGTCGATTTTCAAGGCTTCGTCGTTGTTCACGAGAAAGACATACCCGATGCCCTGGTCCTTGTAGAAGCAGGATCGGCTCGTGAACCCGACGTTCCTCCCCCCGTGGCCGTAGCTTGTCCCGGACGGGGTCTCCTCGATCCTGACGCCCAGGCCGAACCACCCGCCCGGTTCCTCGGGGACCTCGGTCTGGGCCCGGAGCAGCTCTGCGTGGGCGGCCTCCGAGAGCCCTTCCCCCGCGACGAGTGCGATCAGGAACCGGGCATAGTTCCGCGCGTCGATGTGCAGGCTGTACGCCATGTTGGGTTCGCGAGGCGTGTCCTTCGGCAACGGTGAAGTCCCGTTGTGGCCCGTGGCGGACACACGCGCCACGTCCTCGTCCCAGACGAGTGAGGCATTCTCGATCCCCAATGGGGAAAAAACCTCCTCCCGGCACAGGTCGACCAGGCCCTTGCCGGTGAGGTGCTCGACGACCTTCCCGAGGTAGACGAACCCTTCGCCCGAATACATGTACTGCGTGCCCGGCTCGAAGTTGAGGACGAGCTCGCCGGTCCGCCAGTTCGGGAATCCGGTCCGGTGGGTCAGCACCATCCGGGCCGTGATGAGCTTGTATCGGTCGTCGTGGGCGATGTCGTCGTAGGGGAGGTAGGTGTAGAGCGGCGTGTCGAGGCCGATGGCCCCTCGGTCCGCGAGCCGCAGGACGAGGTAGGCGAGGATCGGCTTCGTCATCGAGGCGGCCTCGAACACCGTGTCATCGGCCACGGGCTCCAGGGTCGAAGCGTCCTTCACACCCATCCCATTGTGATAGACGATCTCGGAGTCCTTGATGACGGCCAGCGAGACGCCGGGGACCTTGTAGTAGTCCAGATAAGCCCGTACCAACCGTTCGAGCGCCTCGGGGTTCACGGGCTCGGGACCGAGGAGCACCCCCTCGGCGCCGATCAGGCCGGGCCAGGGGACGGGCACGATCCGGAGGACGTCCGCCGTCGCCGGCCGGTCGGCCACCACACGGACCTCGACGCCGGGGTCCGGATCGACGCGAAGTTCGGCCGAGTCCACCGGATGGACCGAATAGGGGCCGACGGGGAGCCCCTCGACCTCGTAGGATCCCGCGGGATCGACGATCGCCGTCCTCCACAGGGGCGCGGATCGGACCGACTGGATCCGGACGCGCGAGACGAGCGGCACGGGGCGGGGCTCCTCCCACTCGACCCGACCGGAGACCTCACCGAGTCCCGTCTCGGGGGTGGTGAGCAGGAACTCCCCGCACCGGCCGGGCGTGTCGAGCTTCTGCGTCCCGGCCCCCCAGGCGGCCCACGAGAACGAACCGTCCTCGTCCCTGTCCGCCACCGAGACGTCGAAGCCGATCACCCGATCGGGCCCCAGCCCGGCGTCTCCCGCGATGCGCCACTCGTACACGGTCCGAGGCCCCGCCCGGGCCACGGCGAGGTCGACCTCGTGCTCGAGGCCATCGGCCGGCCCGTGGAGCTCGTCCCGGCCCCCGTACCGGCAATACTGGGAGACCGCGGCGCCGCCGCTGGCATGCGGCGCGTCGATGTAGAGCTCGCAGCCGTCCTGGGCGTCCCAGGCGACCGACCCGGGCGGGTCGGGCACGACCGAATCATCCCGGACCTCGACGGCGACATACAGGGCACCTTCCTCGGGGTCGTAGGCGAGCCGGAATCGAGCGTCCAGGTCGTCCCCGCCGTCGGGCTCGTCGCCGTACTCGACCCGGGCGATCGGGTACGTTCGGGCTTCCTCCGGCCAGTCGCCCAGGTCGCCGTCCACGACGATCCCCTTCGCCGGATAGGCGAGGCCGTGGGCGCCATTCTGCCCGTAGGCAGGGGGCGATCCGATGAGGATCGCCCCGATAAACAGGAGGAGGGGCCCCCGGACGACGGGCGATGGGGTGCGATGGACGTTCCTCGACATTGCGTACCTCCGTGGGGTTGGAACCGGCGTCGTCCCGCGAGGCCCTGATGAGGGCGAGCGACGGCTCAGGGCGTGTCGCCGTCGTCGGTTGAGGACTTCAACAGCTCGGTCAGGTCGTCCAGGCCGTCGAGTTCGAGATCGCCGCCGGAGACCTTGCCGACGACCGCGCCGAGCTTCGGGCCGAAGGTCTCGGGATCCATCGTGCCGGCGATGTTGACGAAAACAAGCTCGTCGGGCTCGGCGACGAAGATCACGAACCCGACGATCGTCTCGCCGTCGGCCTTCATCAGGATGTCGACCGTCTCCTGCTCCCCTTCCCTGACCTTGACGACCGGGCTCCAGCCCTCGTCCAGCAGGACCTCGATCTGCGCGTCGACCGCCTCGGCGACGTCCGACCCCCCGGCCGGGAGGTCTTCATGCACGATGACGCGGACGTGGGAGAGGTCCTCGACCAGCTCCACGACGTCGGGATCGGCCTCCTCCCCGGCCGAGGCCATCAGCTTGAGCAGGGCCGGACCGAGGGTGACCTGGACCGAGGGCTCCTTGACACCCAGGGCCTTCGACCAGTCGATGTCGACGCTGCCGGGGTGCGGCTCGGCGTCCTGCGGGGCGGCAACCAGCCCGCCCGGCCCGAGCGCGATCACGAGGGCCGAGAGGCCGAGGATCGGTCGCATTCTGGACATCGCAATTCCTCCGAATGGGAGACGAGGGGTGACGAGGGACGCTGCAGGAGCCGCGACGACGGATCGGGCGGCTGGGGTGCTCGGGGGTCAGGGACTTCGGGTCGCGTCGCGTGTCCCGGGGGGGGACGACTCGCGGAGGGCCAGGCCGAGCTTGCTCGCGGGGGCGAGCAGGCCTCGCTCGAGGACATGCTCCGAGGCGCGGGTGGCGCCGCGTCGCCCCGCGGCGTGGAGGAGTCCGATCGCGACCATCACCTGGCGTTCGGCCTGCTCGATCTCCCGCGTCGAGGCGATCGGCGGGTGATCGGTCGGGTCGTGCTCCTTCGGCGGCGGGACGGGGCGGGGCCGCGAGGCGAAGAGGAGCAACGCCGCGGCCGCGACGGCCATGAGGCCCCAGCCGACCGGGCGGATCGACCCGCCGATGGCGACGGGGCGGGCGTCCGGGAGGGCGTCGAGGGCGGAGCGACGGGCACGCTCCTTGATCGAGGCGAGGACATGGTCGGGGCAAGGGAGGCTGGGCAACTGGCGGAGCTCCGCGAGGGCCCTGGCGGCCTCATTGGCGCGTCCCCGGCAGTCCGCGCACCGGTCGAGGTGGAGCCGGAGGGCGGATTCCCGAGTCGGATCCAGGTCGCCGTCGAGCAGGGCATGGAACTGCTCGAGCGACCAGCCGCAGTCGTGACGCCGATCAGTGGACACGTTCGCCCGCCTCTCGCCGCTGTCCGGAACTGCTCGGGGGATCGCCCAGGGGCCCGAGCAGCTCCGTGAGCCGGGCTCGCGCCCGATGGAGATTGACCTTCACGGAGGGCATCGACATCCCGAGCGCCTGGCTGATTTCCGCGTAGGGAAGTCCTTCGATTTCCCTGAGGATCAGGACGCTCCGATACGGTTCCTGGAGGCGAGCGATGGCGTCCGCGACGCGGGATCGCAGCTCGGAGGACTCGGCCGCGGTGCTCGGGTCCGTCGCGGCCGACGGGCAGCGGTCGATCGCCCGGGTCGGGGCGCGGGAGCCGCCGGCCTCGGGCCGCGCCGAGCTCCTCCGGCGGAAGTCGACGCAGGCGTTGCTCGTGACGCGGATCAGCCAGCCTTCGACCCGTTCGAGGTCGACCTGAGCCCAGTTCTCCCAGAGTCGGATGAAGACCTCCTGGGTGACGTCCTCGGCGTCCTGGGCACTCCCCAGCGTGTAACGCGCCAGCGAGTAGACGCGGGAGCTGAGTCGTTCCATGACTTGATCGAATCGGAGTGGATCCGCCATTTGCAGGAAGTACGGATGGCGAGGGGGCGTTGTTACAGGATTCTCCCCGACCGGCCCCACGGGCGAGGCCCATGGGCGCACTCCAAGTCTCCCGGGCCATCCTCCAACCCGTCGAAGTCTCGGGACTCCCGAGCCTGGGACCCGCATGCCCCCCATCGCCTGCGTCAACCGAAGGATGTCGTCTCCGCGAGGTCGAGCTGGAGTGGGAGCCCGCCCCGAGCCATGGGGGGCGATTCATATTCGGGGGACGGTCGACGTGATTGGATGAAGGGTGCCCGATCGTTCCCAGGGAATCGTTCCCGAGCGCGGACGACTTCACGGCTGGGGGAGACCGACCCGCGACCCGGAGGTTTCGGCTCGACCAACGCCGTCATCCCGAGGCACTCCGCCCGTCCCCAAAACCGCGCCCCGCTGCTGCAACCGATCCGATTCCCGAGGCCGAGACGCCGCGACTCCCGAGGCCGATTCCCCTGCCCGGGGTGATCGCCCTCGATCCCTCCAGATCGTGTGACTGGAATCGGCCCGATCCTCGATGATTAGGGGGAGGGGATGATGCGCCGTCCCCGCCGTCTCTCCCAGCGCCGAGCCCCCGACGTGCCGACCGCCTCGCCCCCGATGCCTCCCCCGGCCTCCCCGACCGACCCGGCTTCCTGCCGGGGTCGATCGGTCGCGCCCGGGCCGTCGATCGAGCCCCGCACCCCCTCGGGCTTCCTTCGCCGGGGATCGGCCCTCCTCGGCGGTGCGCCTCGGCGGAGCGAACCCAATCGACATGCCGCAAGTCGTTGGGAGCTTCTCACATATCGCAATTCGCCGGGCCGCGTGATTGGCGCACCGACCCGGATCACCCCGGGGGCCGAACGGCACGGGCCCCCCTGCCCCGAGATCCACCCCGCCGAGCCGGTACGCCCCGGCGGAGCGAACCCATTTCATTCTCCGCAATCTTCTTTCCTGAAGAACGTTGCGTCGGATCGCCGTGGTGCGAAATCGGCGCACCAACCCCCGACCACCCCGCGCACCGCGGGGGCGAAGACGCCCCCGAGGCCGCCCCGGAGGGCCTCCGGACCTCGGGGTGCCGAATCCCCCGTCCTGCGAAGCCCCAGGTCGGTACGCCTCGGCGGAGCGAACCCATTTCGTTTGACACAAACTTCTTTCCAAATAACGACTTGTGCCGAATCTCAGGTGCGACCGATCGGCGCACCGACCGCATCCCGACCTCGCCTCGACCGAGCCGAAGGCGAGCCGAAGGCGAGCCGTCCCGGGATTCGACACGGGGGGGCGGCGGGCCCGGGGACGGGGCCGGGGGCGATCTCGTCTGGATCCTCGGCGGCGACGACGCGATCGAGGGCGAGGAGGCCCGGGGATCGCCACTCCACCCCGGGTTGAGCCTCCCGGCCCGTCGAGGGGAGGAAGGGTCCTAAGGTGAAGGGGCCCCGGATCGTCGAGGAGGGGAGGACCCGCGCCGATTGCCCGTCCCCCCGTCCCGTCCCCGTCCCGATCGAGGAAGCGACTCCGATGCGACCCATCCCGATCCTGCTCGCCCTGCTGACGATCGTGCCCCCCGGCTGCGGGGAGGCGTCCCCCAGGTCGGCGGCCCGCTCAGAGGAGCTGGGGGCGTCCTTCAGGGACGCCTCCCCGGCCCCGGCCTCCCCGGCCGGGCCGGCGATGGCCGAGCTGGCCGGGGGGATGATGGGTGGGATGATGGGCCTCCCCGCCTCCCCCGGGCCGCCCGGGCAGGAGGACGGCCCGCCCCTGGACGTCGCCGCCGCCGAGGCCGCCGAGGGCATCTCCCGGAAGATCATCTACGACGCCCAGATCGATCTGCTCGTCGAGGATCTCGACCCGGTCGCCGGCCGGGTCGTCGGGCTCGTGGAGGGGCATGGGGGCTACATCGCCGAGCAGGACCTCTCCGGCTCCCCCGGCTCCCGGCGGAGCGCCCGATGGACGCTCCGGGTGCCGGTCGAGCGGTTCGAGGACCTCGTCCAGGGCCTCCTGAGGCTCGGCGAGCTGGAGCGGAACCGACGCACCTCCCAGGACGTATCCGAGCAGTTCTACGACATCGAGGCGCGGGTCCGGAACAAGGAGGTCGAGGAATCCACCCTGCTGGAAATCCTGGAGGAGCGTGGGGGGAAGCTGGAGGACGTGCTGAAGGTCGAGGTGGAGCTGAGCCGGGTCCGGGGGGAGATCGAGCAGCTCGAGGGCCGGCTCCGGGTCCTCGATTCCCTCTCCAGCCTGGCGACGATCACCCTGGGGATCCGGGAGCGGGACGACTACGAGCCGACCCCGCCGGTCTCGCCGAGCTTCCGGACGAAAGTCGCCCGGGAATGGGCCTCGTCGATCGACGCGCTGGTGTCCCTGGGAGAGTCCCTCGTCCTCCTCGCGGTGGGCCTGGCCCCGTGGCTCCCGCTGATCCTGGCCCTGCTGGTCGCGGCCCTGCTGCTGCTCCGGCGGCTGGCCCGGGCGCTGCCCCGGCTCTGGGAACTGGCCCGTCGTCCCCTCTTCCCTCCCCGGGAGCCGAGGTGAGCGGGGGACGGCGGGGCGCCGGGGCGTCGGGCGGACGGCCGGCCGTCGGGGGGCGGCCGGGGCCCCCCGGGTCCCGGTCAGGGGCCGTCGATCCGGTCGGCCTCCTCCAACTCCCTCATCATGCGGAGGAGCCCCCGGACCTGTCGGGCCCTCCGGGGGGCCAGGCCGCCCTCGGCGTCGATCCGACGCAGGACGCGGCGGACCCTCCTCAGCGCCAGCATCGACTCGACCCGATGCTGTCGCTCGCGGCACCAGGCGTCCATGAGCATCGGGATGTCGGCCAGGTCGGCAATCCCGGGGAGTGCGTCGGCAACCGAGGCTCCATCCGCACCGATCTGCCGGGGCGGGAATTCCATCCGGTCTCGCATCGCTCATCCTCCACACTCAGGATCATTTATGCAGAACGTCCGCCGACGGGTCAGGGCCACCCGGCGACACCCGGTTCCCCGCCGGTCGTCGCCGGGGCCGGGTCGGGTCGGGACGTCGATCGGCTGCGACCACCCCGGCGATCGTCACGATCGCCTCGGGCCCGACTCCGGGCGACTCCGCCGATGCCCTCCCGGCCGCCGGGGGACGGTGAGGCCGTCGAACGGCGGCCTCTCGGCCCCGGGACCCGGGCCCGAGCGGGCGGGAGGGGGGCCTGGCCGCCGGCTACCATCCTACCCTCACGATCGGCCCGACCAAGTCATGTAAGGATGGTCCGCTCCCGTGGCACGGATCGACCGCCCGGTCGTGGCGGATTCCCCGACACCCCCGCCATGGGATCGACGGATCGCACCCTCGTCGCCCCTCAGTCCGGCCGGCCCGGCCAGGCCGAACCCCGGTCAGCCGAGAGTGCCTGGGTCGAGAACCACCGGGTCGCCGGCATTCCTCCCGAGAGGCCCCGGTCGCCGAGGCCGCCGGGCCGGGGTCCCTCGAATGAGACCCCGCCCCCCCCCTGCCCCAATATGGAAACCCTCCCGGGCGATGCGGCGTCAGTCCCGCCCCCGGGGCGTCGGGGTCCCCGGCCCGGGGTGATGCACGGTGGATCGGGATGGGCGGGGAGCGGGGGTCAGGCGACCCCCTCGATCGATTCCCGCTCGAGTCCCCGCGCCAGGCTCAGGGCGCGTCGGAGGGCCTGGACGACGCCGACGGTGGAGGGCTTCCGCCACTTGATCGTCACGGTGATGCCGTCGCCAAGGTCGATCGTCTCGGGGTCGGGCCTGGGCGAGGGGGAGGGGCGTCGGGCCTTGATCGACTGGATGACCTGGCCGACCTCCGAGCGATTCAGGCCCTCGGCGACGACAGCCCGGGCGACCTCGGCCTGCTGTCCGGGGTCGGGGAGCTTGCCGATCTCGTAGGCGACCGAGGGGGCGAGGTCCCCCGAATCGACCCGCTCCTGGACTTCCCCCGGCAGCTCCAGCAGGGAGAGGGCCCGGACGACCGACGCCTGGCCGACGTGCAACTCCTCGGCGAGCTGGCGGCCCGACCAGGAGTTGGCGTCCATCAGGGCCCGATAGGCCCGGGCCTGCTCGACCGGCTTGAGGTCTTCCCGCAAGGCGTTCTCGACGAGCTGGACCATCAGCCGCTCGTCGGCGTCGAGGCGGGCCTCGTGGACGATGCAGGAGAGCGCGGGCAACCCGGCGAGGCGGGCGGCCCGCCAGCGACGCTCGCCGACGAGGACGATGTACAACTGGCGGTCCTCGTCCCAGCGGACCCGGATCGGCTGGAGCTGCCCCCGAACCTTGAGCGACTCGGCGAGGCGCTCGAGGGCCTCGGGGTCGAACTCCTTGCGGGGCTGGTCGGGGTCGTTGGTGATCCTGTCGACCGGGATCAGGGCGGCGTCCCTGGCCTTGGTCACCCCCTGCCATCGGGCCGGGGGGCCGCCGGGGGCCGCCCCCCCCTGCCCCGCCGACGGGACCGGTCGTTCGGCCCCCATCGACTCCCGGACGTTCCCTCCGGCCGACTTCCGCAGCGATTCGAGCTTCTTGCTCATCTCAAGCGGCCTCCTCGCGAGACTCGTCCCCCGACCGCCCCAGCCGGCCGAGGATCTCATCGGCCAGCGCCTTGATCGCCTTCGAGGCCGCCCCCCGGGGCTTGTGGTGAGTGACCGGCTTGCGGTGGGCCACCGCCTCGGGGAAGTCGGCCGCGGCCGGGACGATCGCCTCGAGCACCTCGGCGCCGTAGTCGCACCGGAGGGACTCCATGTAGAGCTGGTGGATGGCCCTCCTCGGCTGGGCCATCGTGATGAGGTAGCCGAGCAGCTTCAACGACGGGTTCACCGAAGTGCAGACCCGGACCATCGACCGCCGGACGGCCGACAGCCCCTGCGCCCCGTAGTCCTCCGGCTGCACCGGGATCAGGGCGTGGGAGGCCGCCGCCAGGGCGCACCAGGAGCACAGGTGCAGGTTCGGCGGGCAGTCGATCAGGACAAGGTCGTAGGAGTCTCCCAGCTCCCCGAGGAAGTCCCGCAGGGCGACCTGGTCGGGCCAGGGCGCCTCCTCGGGCACCGGACGGTTGTGGCGGTCGGTGTGGATCGAGCCGGGGACGAGGTCGACCCCGTCGATCCCGGTGGGCCGGACCAGCCGGCCGGGGACCGCCTCCCCGGCGTAGACGGCCGCCACCGTCTCGTCGATCGGCAGGGCCTCGGCGGCCGAGGGGCCGAGCAATCCCTGGGACAGGCTGCTCTGCGGGTCGTTGTCGACCAGCAGGACGCGACGCCCGAGCAGGGCGAACGCCCCCCCCAGGTTGTGCGTGGTCGAGGTCTTGCCGACCCCGCCCTTCATGTTCAGCAAGGCGATAACGTCCACGGTTCCTGGCTCCCTCCCGGAGGCTCGTTGTCCACCGGGAGGTATCGGCGCCGCGCTCCACCGTGGATCAGCGAATCAGCCCAACGCCCGGGGGGCCGATCCATGGTGGATCGGCCCCCCGGGGGAGGGTCGAGGGGAGGGTTGACGTTTCCTCGACCGCCGGGCCGGTCAGTCCTTCGCCGAGGTGTCCGAGGCGGCCTCGGCCGAGGCAACCGGCTGCTCCTCCAGGACCGCCTTGACGACGTCCTCAATGTGATTGGGCGTCAGGCCGATGGCCCGGACGATCCCCTCGCGGTCGACGACGGCATACGTCGGATAGTACGCGACGTTCCAGGCCTCGGAGGTCTCCTGGTCGGGGTCCTTGGCCACGGGGTATTTGATCTCCCGGTCCTCGACGACCTGGGCGAGCTTCTCCTGCCCGCTGGAGGTGCAGACGCCGATGACGAGGATCCCCTCGTCGGCGTAGGTCTCGGCCAGCTCGTTGTTCTCGGGGATCGCCGCGAGGCAGGGGCCGCACCAGGTGGCCCAGAGGTCGACGACGAGGATCTTCCCCTCCAGGTCCCCTTCGGAGAGGTCCCCATTCATCCAGTCGGTGACGGCCAGCTCCGGCCGGGGCTGGCCGGTCATCTCGGCGTGCTTGGCGTCCAGCTCGGGGTTGTTGATGTTGAAGAAATAGTCGTCGGGAAACAGGCGCTGGGCGTTCGCGGCCGGGGCGAACGCCAGGGCCAGCAGCGCCCCCAGGGCCATCGCCGCCGGGAGGCCGAGGGACCGATCGATCCGGGTCGACATCATCGCTGCTCCTCCGATCGGGCTGAGGTCGGGCCCGGGCCCCGGGGACGCCCCCGAGGGACACCGGCCGATCCGATCGTAACCGCCGAGGGACGGCCCGCCTACGGAATTCGGGGGCGGGGAGGGCAGGGGGGAGGGCGGCCGATCCACGGTGGATCGCCCCGGGACGCCCCGGGGCCGGAGGGAGGAGCGTTGCTCCGGCCTGCTACGAGAGGAGCGGGGCGAGGACCCGGCCATGCACGTCGGTCAGGCGGAAGTAGCGGCCCTGGTACTTGAAGGTGAGCCGCTCGTGATCGATCCCCAGCAGGTGGAGGATCGTCGCATGCAGGTCATGGACGTGGACCGGGTCCTCGGCCACGTTGTAGCCGAACTCGTCGGTGGAGCCGAATGAGAGTCCCGCCTTCACGCCGCCCCCGGCCATCCAGACGGAGAAGCAGCGGGGGTGGTGGTCCCGGCCGTAGTCGTCGGCGGTCAGCTTCCCCTGGCTGTAATTGGTGCGGCCGAACTCGCCCCCCCAGGTCACCAGGGTGTCCTCCAGCAGCCCCCGGCGCTTCAGGTCGATGACGAGGGCGGCGGAGGGCTGGTCCGTCTCGGCGCACTGGACTCGGATGCCGGCCGGGAGGCCGCCATGGTGGTCCCAGCCCTGGTGGAAGAGCTGGATGAAGCGGACGCCCCGCTCGACCAGACGACGGGCGAGCAGGCAGTTGGCGGCGAAAGTGCCGGGGGTCCGGGCGTCGGGGCCGTAGAGGTCGAAGGTCGAGTCGGGCTCGTCGGAGAGGTCCGTCACCTCGGGGACCGACGCCTGCATCCGGTAGGCCATCTCGTACTGCTCGATCCGGGCGTCGAGCGCCGGGTCGAGCGTCTCCTCGACCCGGATCTGGTGCAGCTCCCGGAGGCGGTCGAGCATCATCTTGCGCGCCGAACCGGAGATCCCCTCCGGGTTCTGGAGGTAGAGCACCGGGTCGCTACCCGAACGGAACAGGACCCCCTGGTGCGTGGAAGGCAGGAAGCCGCTGCCCCAGAGCCGGGAGTAGAGCGGCTGCCCCCCCTTGTCCTTCGTGATGAGCACGCAGAAGGCGGGCAGGTCCGCGTTCTCCGACCCCAAGCCGTAGCTGAGCCAGGCCCCCACCGAGGGACGGCCGGCGATCTGGGAGCCGGTCTGGAGGAAGGTGATCGCCGGGTCGTGGTTGATCGCCTCGGTGTAGACCGATTTGATGATGCAAAGCTCGTCGACGACGCCCGCGGTATGCGGCAGGAGCTCGCTGACCCAGCCGCCCGACTCGCCGTGCCGATCGAACCGGAACAGCGAGCCGGCCAGCGGCAGGGACGCCTGGTTGGCCGACATGCCGGTGAGCCGCTGGCCCTGCCGGACGGAGTCGGGCAGGTCCTTTCCCGTCATCTCGACCAGCAGCGGCTTGTGGTCGAACGTCTCCAGCTGCGACGGGCCGCCGCTCATGAACAGGGAGATCATCCGGGTCGCCTTCGGCCGGAGGTGCGGCACGCCGGGCAGGCCGAGCCCCCCCGAGTCGGACGCGACCGCGCGGCGCCCCTCGCCGTCGAGCAGCGACGCCAGGGCCGCCGTGCCGATGCCGAGGCCCGCCCGGGAGAAGAAGCGGCGGCGGTGGAACGATCGGCCGGGCTCCCCCGGCCGGGTCGGATCGATCGACATCGGCTCACCTCTTCATCTGGGTCTCGTCGTGGTTGAACAGGGCCTGGACCAGCACCGCGAACGCGGCCTGGTCGACCGGGTCGATCGAGGGGTCGGGAGGCTCGTCGCCGATCGAGAGATACGCCCCCGGGTCGGCCCGGCCGGACCGGAACTCCTCGCGCTGCTCCTCGAACAGGTCGAGCAGCACGTCGAGCTCGGCGGGGGAGGGGGCTCGGCCCAGGAGCGACCGAAACGCATGGGAGATTTGCCCCTCGATCGAGTCCCTCGCGTGCCAGGACCGGGAGGCCAGCGCCCGGGCCGCCTCGACGTATTGCGGGTCGTTGAGAAGCAGGAGGGCCTGCAGCGGCGTCGCGGTCGTCGGCCGGTCGACGGTGCAGACCTCCCGGCCTGAGGCATCCAGCGTGATCATCGACGGGGGCGGCGCCGTCCGCTTCCAGTAGGTGTAGAGGCTGCGGCGTCGGCTCCCCGGGCCGGGATCCCGCTCGTACTTCTGCCCCGAGTTCTCCTCCCAGATCCCCGGCGGCTGGTACGGCTTGACCGGGGGGCCACCGATCGTCTCGACCAGGAGGCCCGAGGCCGACAGGGCGGCATCCCGGATCGCCTCGGCCCGGAGGCGACGGCCCGGCCCCCGGGCGAGCAGCCGGTTCTCCGGGTCGGCCTCCCGGATCGAGGACGAGGCGTCGGAGTCCTGCCGGTAGGTCGAGGACAGGACGACCTGCCGGAACAACCGCTTCACGTCCCATCCCGAGTCGACGAACGACCGGGCCAGCCAATCGAGCAGCCCGGGATGCGAGGGCGAGGCCCCCTGGTTGCCGAAGTCCTCCGGGGTGGCCACCAGCCCCCGGCCGAACAGGACCCCCCAGAAGCGATTGACGGCGACCCGGGCGGTCAGCGGGTGCTCCGGGTCGGTGAGCCATCGGGCCAGGCCGAGGCGATCCCGGGGCAGGCCGTCGGGGAAGGGGGGGAGGCTCTCGGGGGTGTCGGAGTCGACCCGGTCCCCCTTCGCGTCGTAGGCCCCCCGCTCCAGGAGGAAGGTCGGGCGGGCCTCGGCCATCTCCCGCATCACCATGATCTCGGGGACGGCTTCCACGATCGCACTCCGCTGCTTCCGCAGGGCTTCGAGGGCGTCGAGCCGCTCCCGGTATCCGTCATCGTGGTTCGCTAGGTAATAGGAGAACAGTTGCTCACGGAGGTATTCCGAGCGGTGATCGCCCGTCGAGGCGAGGGCCGAGGCCAGCGCCTCACCGCCGGAGAGCTGCTCGACCTCGATCGGGGTCAGCTCCCGGTCGAAGACCTTCAGCTCGTCGACCGAGCCGCCCTTGAAGCCCCGGTCCCGGAAGCGCTGGCCGAAGGTCAGCTCGTCGCCGCCGCCGCCGGTGATGTCCTTGAACAGGTGGTCACGGACGGTCTCGACCTCGGCCGGCTTGCCGTCGACGAAGAGGGTCAGCCCGTCGGCCCGGCTCGACCCGTCATAGGTCACCGCCACGTGGACCCACTCCCCGAGGGGCATCGGGTCGACGGCCCGGATGCCGATCGCGTTGCCCGGCCAGAAGTGGACGAGCGAGGCGCCGAGGCGGCCGTCCTCGATGAGCAGCTGATAGCCCCGGCTGCCGGCGTCGGTCCAGGCCCGGGAGCGGTGGAAGATGACCGCGCGGTCCTTGGCATCCGGCGTCTTCGCCCAGAGGGCGACCGAGAAGGGCTCGTCCCGGGTGAAATTCCCCATCGGCAGGACGATGCTGTCCTCGCCGTCCAGCCGGATGCCGCCGCCGACCTTGCCGGGGGCGGCCTCCGGCCCTTCGAGCAGTTTGCCCGGGCGCCCGGGGTCGGCCCGGTTCGGGACGGCGTCCCCCTCCGGGGCGTCCAGGGGGAAATCGCCGATGAGCCCGGTCATCGTCGGGGCTCGACTCGTCTCCGAGACCCAGGCGTCGAAGGCATCCCGGCGGGCCTCGGCGAAGGCGTCGAGCTCGGCCTCGGCCGTCCGGATCCGACCCTCGAGCTCCCGGATCCGGCGCTCCTCGTCCCCCTCGTAGAGCATCAGGGTGGGGGAGGGGGTGGCGTCGGTGAAGTGGGAGTAGAGGCCGGACTCGTCGATGTCGTCGAAGAAGCTGGAGAGCTCGTAGTAGTTCCGCTGGCTGATCGGGTCGTACTTGTGGTCGTGGCAGCGGGCGCAGCCGAGGGTCAGGCCGAGGAAGGCGGTTCCGAAGGTGTCGGTGCGGTCGGCGACGTATTCGAGGCGGAACTCCTCCTCGATGCTGCCGCCCTCGTTGGTCATCCGGTGCAGCCGGTTGAAGGCGGTGGCGAGGTTAGAATCGGGGGAGGCGTCGGGGAGCAGGTCGCCGGCGAGCTGCCGGGTGACGAACTCGTCATACGGCAAGTTCTCGTTGAACGCCCGCACCACCCAGTCCCGCCAGGGCCAGACGGCCCGATAGACGTCGGCCTGGTAGCCGTAGGTGTCGGCGTACCGGGCCAGGTCGAGCCAGCCGACCGCCCGGTGCTCGCCGAACCGGGGGGAGGCGAGGAGGCGATCGACCAGGCGTTCATACGCATCGGGACGACAGTCTCCCAGGAAGGCGTCGATCTCCTCGACGGTCGGCGGCAGGCCGGTCAGGTCGAGGGTGACGCGGCGGATCAGTCGCTCCCGGGAGGCCTCCGGGGAGGGCCGGAGCCCCTCGGCTTCGAGCCGTGCGAGGACGAAGCGGTCGATCGGGTTGGTCGGCCAGGACTCGTCCCCGACCCCGGGGAGGGCCACCTCGTCGGCGATCGGGGAGAAGGACCAGTGCCGTTCCCAGTCGGCCCCCTGTTCGACCCATCGGGTGAGGAGGTCGATCTGCTCTCGGGTGAGCGAACGCCCCGAGTCGGGCGGGGGCATGACCGAGAACTCGTCGTCGGCGGTGATCCGCCAGACCAGCTCGCTCTCGTCGGGCTCACCGGGCACGACCGGGAGGGCGCCGGAGGCCGTCTCGCCGAAGGCCCCCTCCGGGACGTCGAGCCGGAGCCCGGCCTCGCGATGCCCGGCGTCGGGCCCGTGGCAGTGGAAACAGGCGTCGGAGAGGATCGGCCGGATCTGGGATCGGAAATCGACCCGGTCCTCACCCGATCGGGCGTCGCCGGGTCGGATGGCCGCGAGGGCGAGGATCAGGAGTGCCGGGATGGACCGTCGAGGTGTTCGGATCATGGGTCCATCTCTCCGGGGACGGATCGGGGCACCGGTGCGCCCGGCGCGATCCGGGGTCGACCGCCCCGGGCCGGGAGGGTCGGCCCCGGGGCGGACGCCCCGATCTCCCGATTGTAGGGGATCGGCCGCCCCGGTTCGAGGCCTCCCGGCCGGGCCAGTCCCGTCAGTGAGTCACCCCGAGAAGCCCGGCAGGCGTTCGGCCGAGTCCCCGAACCCCGGCAGGTGGATGCCGAACAGGTCGAGCATCGAGAGGTAAAGGCTGCACATCTTGCGGTTCGGGGCGTCCCGGTAGTCCAGGACACGCCCTCCCGGCAGTTTGCCGCCGCCCCCCCCCAGCAGGATCACGGGGAGCTGGGTCGCGTCGTGATTGCCGGTGAGCATGCTGGAGCAGAAGAGGATCACCGAGTTGTCCAGCAGGGTGCGATCCCCCTCCCGGACCGCATCGAGCCGCCGGGCGAGGTAGGCCACCTGGTCGAGGAAGAAGCGATTGACCTTCAGCCAGTCGTCGCTGTCGGTGTGCGAGAGGAGGTGGTGGATCATGTAGTCCACCCCCAGGTTCGGGAACCGGAGCGAGCTGTGGTCGTTGTTCAGCTTCAGGGAACAGACCCGGGTCGTGTCGGTCCGGAAGGCGAGGACGAGGATGTCGGCCATCAGCCTCATGTGCTCGCCGATGTCCTGCGGGATGCCGTCGGCGGGGCGGGGGACGTCCGGCTCCTCCAGGTTCGGCCGCCAGCCCTGGAGCTCCCCCCGGCGGCCGGCCCGGTCGATCCGGGATTCGACCTCCCGGACCGAGTCGAGGTACTCGTCGAGCTTGAGGCGGTCGGAGGCGGCGATCGACCCCCGGAGGTCCCGGGCGTCGGCCAGGACCGAGTCGAGCACGCTCCGCTCCCCGGCACGGGGCTCGTCCCGGAAGAGGCGGTCGAAGGCCAGGGCGGGGTACAACTCCAGGGGGGTCGGCGTGGTGGGGGAGCTCCACGAGATGTGGGAACTGTAGAGCATCGAGTAATTCTTGTGGACCGACGGGTTCGACTTCTCGCAGCCGAGCACCAGGCTCGGCACCTTCGTCTGCCCCGCCGAGTGCCGGGCGACGACCTGGTCGAGGCTCGTGCCGGATCGGATCTCGCCCCCCGAGGCCAGCGGGGCCCCGGAGAGCAGGTTCCCGGTCTGGGAGCTGTGGATGTTCCCCTTCAGCGCCTCCTCGTTGTAGAGGCCCCGGACGAACACCAGCTTCTCCCGGAGATCCTCCAGCGGCCGGAGGACGCCGCCCAGTTCCATCGCCTCCCCCCCGCCCCGGGCCCACCACTCCCGGCTGTGGAAGCCGTTGCCCGAGAACAGGACGGCCAGGCGGGTCGGCGGGCCGGCCGAGGCGACGACATCGGGCACGTCGTCGGCCCACGAGGGGACCGACTCCAGCCAGGGCAGGGCCATGCTGACCCCGACCCCTCGGAGGAACGCGCGTCGGGAGTGGATCGGCGGGCTCATGGGTCGACTCCGATGGGAGGGGGCAGGGGGGTGTTGGCCGGCTCGATCGCCCGGTCGGGGGTCATCGGGGCGGGGCTTCGGCGGCGAAATCCCGGCCGCGAATCTCGAGGAACTGGGGGCTCCGGACGACCGCCTCGATCGCGGCCGAGACACGCCCGCCGCCCTCGTCGAGGCCCCGACGCATCTCGTCGAGCAGCGGCTCGTCGGAGAGCCGGACGCCCCGGCCCAGGGCGTAGCCGAGCAGCTTCCGGCAGAACTGCCGGGCGAAGGCGTCCCGGCGGTCTTCGAGGAGATAGCGCCTCAGGCCCTCGATGCCGTCGACCTCCGCGCCGTCGGGCAGCCGGGAAGCCGCGTCGATCGCCCGGCCGCCGAGGTCGGCCTCCCGGAGGCGGCCGATGGCGTCGTACCGCTCCAGGGCGAAGCCGAAGGGGTCGATCCGGCGGTGGCAGGTCATGCAGCGGGGGTCCTGCGTGTGCCGCTCGACCAGCTCCCGGACGGTCAGGCCGTCGGTCGCCCCCTCGTCCTCGGGGAGCGGGGGCACGTCCTTCGGGGGCCGGGGGAGGCGCTCGCCGAGCAGGACCTCCGAGACCCAGTTCCCCCGCAGGATCGGGCTGGTCCGGGACGCGCCCGACTGCTTCGAGAGGGTCGAGGCGAGGCCGAGGATCCCCCCCCGGCCGTGCCCCGAGACGCCGTCGACCCGGCGCCAGTCGGGGCCGGCCACCCCCTCGATCCCGTAATGCCGGGCCAGGTCTTCATTCAAGAACGCGTAGTCGGCGTCGAGGATGCTCCAGACGGGCCGGTCGTTGCGGAAGAGGTCCTCGAAGAACCGGATCGTCTCCTCGTACATCGCCGGCCGGAGCGAGGCGAATGAGGGGAAGTGCCGCTCGCTCTTCTCGTCGAGGCTTGGGAAGTCGTAGACCTGGAGCCATTGGCAGGCGAACTCCTCGGCGAGCCGGCGGACGCGGGCGTCGTCGAGCATCCGCCGCGCCTCCCCGGCCAGAACGTCGGGGTCGAGCAGCTCGCCCGACTCGGCCCGGGCCCGGAGGGCCTCGTTGGGCATCGAGGACCAGAGGAAATAGCTCAGGCGGCTGGCCAGCTCCCAGGCCGACACGGGGGACGGGCCCGACCCCGGGCCGGGCCGCTCGACCCGATAGAGGAACGGCGGGGCGACGAGGATCCGGGCGATCGTCAATCGGATCGCCTCGTCGTGCGGCATCGGCTCCTCCCGGAGCGAGTGATAGAGGGCGCGGAGGGTTTCCGCTTCCCCATCCTCCAGGGGACGCCGGTAGGCCAGGGCAGCGAAGTCGATCACGGCGTCGAGCTGCCGGGGCTCGGCCTCGATCAGCTCGCGCCGGAACGCCTCGGCCAGCCGCTCGATCGGCCCCCGGAGCGGCTCGAAGACGCCCGGGTCGCCGTCCTGCGAGGCGTATTCGAGGAGCTGCTGGAAGGCCCCGACCATCTCCAGGTCGTCCTGGCTGATGAACCGGAGTTCCTCCCAGAGGCGGTCCAGCTCTTCCTGCTGCCGGTCGTCGAGCATGAGCCGGCGGAGGTGCACGTCCTCCCGGTAGTGGAGCATCAGCGTGATCACCTCGTCGACCGGCACGATCTCCGAATAGCAGAGGGCGGGCGGGAACAGGTCCCGGAAGGCGGCCAGATCCGCCTCGACGCGGCTCCTGGCCCGGCTCCCCTCGGCGGCGACGATCGGCACCCCGGCGATTGGGCCGGGGCCGGGGTTGGGATCCGGCGTCGAGGCCGAGGCAAGGAACTGGACGCTTCCTTCCTCCCCCAGCAGCCTCCCGGTCGCGACGAACTCGGAGCCCGCCACCAGCCCGGCCGGCAGCCGGACCTCGATCACCGAGCCGGATCGGACGCCGAGGCTTTGCCCGTCGATCGGGCGTCCCTCGGGGTCGGTCCCGAATCGATCCGGGTCGATGCCGAATCGGCCGACGGCCCCATCGACGGGGGCCGATCCGTCGGGGTCGATCGCCCCGAGCCGGCCGAGCAGGGGTCCCCGGTAGGAGGTGAGCTGCCGACGGAGCGCGGCGTCCGGCGCCTCGGGGTCGGCCGGCGGGCCGTCATCGATCAGGCCCCCGATCTGCCGGGCGAGCCGACGACGCACCTCCCGGTCGGACTCGTCCAGCCAACGGGCCAGCAGGGATCCATCGGGGATGACCGAATCGGCGGAGGCCTCGCCGTCGGACTCGGTGAAGAAGGCCCAGACCTCCGGGTTGCCGAGGCGGTCGGCGTGCGGGTTACCGGCCCCGATGTCGGGGGAGACGTCGGCCGCCAGGTCCCAGGACCGCTCGCCGGCCGAGACGGCCAGATCCACCGCCGTCAGGTCGCAGGCGTGATTCCCGTCCCGGGGGCCGATGCTGAGGCAGACGAGGTCTCCGGGCCCGACCGGCAGCCCTTCGAAAGGCCCGAACGCGACGGGATCCGTCCCCCTCGCCGTCCCGGAGGCGAGTCGCCGTCGCGTCCCGGGCCCCCGCAACTCCAGCCGCCACGACACCCCGTCCCCGCACTCCGGGTGGGCGTGCTCGACCCGGCCCTCGACCCGGATCGCCCCCCCGACCGGGCTCCTCCAGCCGGCCGCCACCCGGAGGGACGGCGACGGGTGCATCGCCACCGAATGCGGCCGGAGCTTCCCCGGGATCCGGACGTGTTCATCCGAAGAATTGGCCACCACGTTCGGCGTCCCCGGCTCCCCCCATCCGGCCACGAACTCGTGCCCGCCGGCCCCCGAGATCGGGCCCGAGAGGATCTCGTCGGCCGGGATCGTCGGCGGCCCCTCGCCGACCCCGAGGTAGGAGAACCAGGCCCCCAGCACGTCGGGGGGGATGCCGAGGCGATCGGCGACCTCCCGGGGTCCCCCCGGGTCGGGGGATCGGAGGATCTCCGACGCGGCATCGAGGCACTCGACCGCCCTGCCGAGCGTCTCGTCCCGCCTCGCCTCCAGTCGCCGGGCCACGGCTCGCAGGTCTCGCAGGGGCAGGTCGGGACGCCCCGGGGTCACGATCCGGGGGGATTCCCAGCAGGCGGCGACGGGCCCGGTCCCTTCCCCGGCGTCCCGGACGGACAGCGTGAGGCGCACCTCATCCCCGACTCCCTCGAGATCGCCCGGGAAGGCCACCCGCACCTCCTGGCGGTCGACCAGCGGGGAGACCGGCTCCATCCACGAGGGCGGCCCGCCGACCTTGCCGATGTGCCCCACGCGGTTGAACCGCCAGAGCGATTCCTGCCACGGGGCGACCAGATCCGAGATCGCCGATGCCGCGTCGGCCGTGTCGGCCGATCGCCAGGCCCGTCGCAGGGGGTCGAGCAGGAGCGAGGGTCCTCGGTCGACCTCCAGCGCCTCCCAGAGCAGCCGCAGGTACTTCGGGCTCAGGCCCCGGGCCTCGGCGACGGCCCCCGGCGTCCGATCCCCCCGACGGATCTCGTCCCGGGCCTCGACCAGCGCAGAAAGGTAGCGGCCCAGCGGCAGCCGGCCCCCCTCGTTCGTGTCGAACACGATCCCCTGGAGGTCGACCCGGGTGCCGTCGCCGCCGTCGGCGAAGCGGCCGTAGAAGGAGCGGATGCGGTCGACGGCCTCGTCGGTCCGGTCCCTCCGGGAGACGGCGGGGGAGAACCGGACGCCCCCGGGGAGGGGGACGGCGTGGTCGGCGACCTCGCTGGCGGCCCGGAGGTACTTCTCCAGCAGCGACGGGGACATCACGAGGGCGCCGCCCGAATTCGTGAACCCTTCCCCCGCGGCGCCGTCGGTCGGGAACTCCCGGGCCGGGTCCAGGTCCAGGCCGGTCAGGTCCCGGATTGTGTGCTCGTACTGGGCGTTGGTCAGCCTGCGGAGGACCACCGGCCCGGGGTCTCCGGCGTCGGCGAGGGCCTTCGCCCCCAGGAACCGGGCGACCCAGCCCCGGAGCCGGTCGCGGTCGGCCTGGGGGAGGGGCAGGGCACCCTCGGGGGGCATCTCGCCGAGGTCGAGCACCCGGGCGACGTCTTGCCAGGTCTCCGACTCCTCCCCCGGGTCGTCGATGCCGTCGAACGCCTCCAGGTCGATGCCCCCCTCGGCGACCTCCGAGGCGTGGCATTCGAAGCAATATGTCCGGAGGACCGGGCCCGCCTCGACCCCGAACCGGGCGGCGATCGCCGCCGCGTCGCCCCGGTCACCTTCGTCGCCGACGGCCAGGGCCCCCGACGCCGACACCGCCGGGGCCAGCCCCGGCCCAAGGATCGCAAGGCCGACCCACCAGCCCCCTCGGGTTCGCACGGCGGCGCCTCCCCCTCTCGTCGCATCGCCCGACGCCCGATTCTCGGGGCCGATCTGACGCAACCGCTCCGATGACTGGCAGTTCGAGCGAGTTTGACAATCGCTCAACAACGACCGACCCCCATCATATCGGGCCCCCGGGCCCCCGTCCAGGCACCGGGAAGAGGCTGGAAACGACCGCCCAACCATCCACACACCGCCCGGATAGCATACCGAAACGGACACTCACGTAAAGAATACGGAAGGACGCCGCCGGCCCGCGTACACGAAGTTCGGGCGCAATCGACGCCCGACCTCGCCCGGCCGGGGGGGACGGGCGAACGCGAACGGGACGCGGCGAAGGCCGGCGGACGGCTCAGCGTGCCGGGGGCTCGTCCCCGGGTGCCGGGGGGGAGAAGAGGGGGTGGTGCCGATCCCGGAGAAGGGCCCGGATGTAGTCCTGCCGGAGGACCCGGCGACGCATCCGCTGGAGGGCGGGGGAGTGCCCGAGGTCGTCGTACCGGGTCGGGTCGGCGGAGCGCTGGGCGGCGGCGTCGAGGGCGGCCTTCCCCTCGGAGTCGAGCGCGTCCCAGTAGGCGTCGATCGCCTCGACCTCCTGGCGGGCCCGGGCCTGCTCGGCGGCCCTCCGATGCCGCTCGCGGAGCGCCTCCAGCTCGAGATGGAGCCGACGCTCCTCCTGGAGGCGGCGGTCCTCGGCGGGGACGAATCCCCTGGGGGGGGCGTAGTCGCGCCGGATCGACTCGACGAGGTAGCCGGCCGGGCTCTTGCGGACGCGGCGGTCCTCCTTCGACATGAGCCAGTCGAAGATCTCCAGCTTCGAGGAGACTAGGGCGGCCGGGTGCTGCCCGACCAGCTCCCGGGCGGTCGATTCGGTCACGCCCCTGGCCGCCAGCTCCCGGACCGCCGGGTGGTCCGCCCCTGCGCGTCCCGGGGTGGGGGCGGGAGCCCCGGGTCCCCCCGGGGTTCCCGCCCCCAGCTCGACGGCCGCGGCTTTCTTGAAGCAGACGAGCCACTCGCGGCCCTGGCGGCGGAACCGATCGGCCTTCGGCATCGGCTCGAGGTAGCCGACCGATTCCAGCTCGACGATCGCCGGCCAGAGTTTCTCCTTGATCTTGCCGTTGTGGGCGTAGGACCGGCTCAGGCCGATGTGCTCCAGGGCGAAGTCCCGCAGCTCGAAGGCCCACTCCGCCTTGTGGTAGAACCGCTTGTCGAGGAAGCGGTACATCCGCTTCGAGGTGTGGTAGTTCAGGCCCTTGTACAGGCGGTAGTCCAGGCTCTTGAGGTAGCCCGACCGGCAGCTCCGGAAGAAGACCTTCCCCCAGCTGACCGCCGACCGGGCCTGTCCTCCCCCCCCGGTGCTCGATCGGCCATCGACGACCTCGAAGCTGTCGACGATGTGGAAGCCCCCGCTCGTCCAGCGCCGCTCCGAGTGGTCCCACCACGAGTTCCGGTAGGAGAGGTACGTGCTGGCCCACCGGTGGAGCGACTGCACCACCCGGGCGTAGCTGGACCCCTTGTCGGCCCAGCCGAGCAGCTCGATGAGCTGCAGGCGCGTGAAGTGGACCTCGGGCCTGGCGAAATTATTCTGCTGCTTGGTCAGCTGGAGCAGGGCCAGGATGACGTCGTCGTCGGCGGCCGTCGGCAGGCCGTATTTCTCCGGGCTGGTGATCGTGAGCGAACGGACGACTTCCCGGCCGCTCTGGGCGTCGAAGATCGAGTCGTGGAACTCGATCTCACACTGGCCCCGGGGCGCCCGGTCGCAGAGCAGGGCGATCGGGAACTCGGCCAGGTTCATCTCGTCCCGCCCGGGGACCGCGATCGGGGGAGGCCCCTCGCCCTCCGGGTCATCCTCGCCGGCCCTCGTCGACTGGGTCAT